>JAJYMR010000353.1 GCA_021786815.1 Deltaproteobacteria bacterium | reverse complement strand
CCGCCTTCGCGGCGGGTGGCGCGATCGCCAACGGGTTGGCAAACCATGCCGTCTTCCGCCGCGACGGAGACTACTGGACCATCTCCTACGAGGGCCATGTCTTCCGGCTGAAGCATCTCAAGGGCATGGATTGCCTGGCTTATCTCCTCGGTCACCCATCGACCGAGGTTCATTCCTCGAGCCTGGCCGCGGCCATGAACAGGCTGCCCGCCGATGGCGCCATCTCAGGCATAACGGAAGATGCCGATGAAACTCCGGCGGCCGACCTGGGTGACGCGGGGCCGATCCTCGACGAGCGAGCCAAGGCCGCCTACAAGCGCCGGCTTTTCGAATTGCGCGAGGAATTCGAGCAGGCAAAGAACGCAGGTGACCTCGATCGTGCGGCCAGGATCGAGGAAGAAGTCGACTTCCTGACCGAGGAGCTGAGCCGAGCCATCGGATTGGGCGGACGCGACCGCAGAGCCGCCTCTTCCGCTGAGCGCGCGCGCCTGAACGTGACCAAAGCCATCAAATCCGTGCTGACGAAAATTGCCCAGCACAACGGTGAGCTCGGTCGCCATCTCTCGGTCACCATCAGAACCGGCACTTTTTGCAGCTACAAGCCCGATCCGCGGTCTCCAATCCTCTGGAAGCTCGGCTAACCGACGGCGCCTAGCCGAATCGGCGTGCTGTTAAGACGCCGAAGCTTCACTTTCGATTGCCCCAAAGCGCAAAGCATCCGGTATTGAGCGCTTTTTTGCGTTCCTGGGTGCGTGATTCGGTCTGACTGAGCTTTTCGTTCCATTCGAAGGCACAACTGTTCCCTGCTGTTTCACGCATCCAAGGTGAGAGGCCAGCGCCCCAGCGCAGCCTCGCGCAGTCACAATAGCAATAGAAATCAGGAGGAACTGAAATGAGCGGTCTTCTCACCAGGCTTTACGTGCGATGCAGGGAATACGGCAAGGGTCAGACGATGGCTGAGTACGCGCTGATCCTGGCCGGTGTCGCAGTGGTGGCGTATATAGCCTACCACGCCCTCGGCACCACTATTTCCACCGCGATGGGCGCCATCGACACCGATATCTAACTCGACGGTCCTCAGCTATCGCGAAAGAGGAAGTCTCGGCGGCGCGTTACGCCGCCGCCGGGACATACTCACCGTAAAGGAGCCTGACGGAATTGCTTTCCCAACTTGTTAAACGATTCCGCACGCCGCGCGGTCAGACGATGAGCGAATATGTATTGGTCGTGCTCGGGGTCGCGATGGTGACATTTGCCGCCTACAGAACGTTCGGCGGCATAATCTCGGCATATATACAGACCGTTGTTACCTTTATCCAGGCGGCATGAAGACCGAGCTAAACGCGGCAGTGTCAGCGTCGTCGGCCTGTGTTCGCGGCCACTCGCCGCGGCGCTGCCGGGAGTTTTTGACTGCCCGAGGCGTGCCTTGGAGAGAAGTGATGGCCGGACGCGGTCCTCGCGGCAAGCGGCTGTTCGCCCGCGGGCAGTCGATGACCGAACTGGCGCTGATTATGCCGGTTTTGCTGGTTCTTCTAGTCGTCGGAATACAGTATGCAGTCATCGGCGACTGCGCGCTTGCAGTGACGCAGTTGAGCTACGACGGCGCGCGCTACGCGTCGGTTAATCCAACCTACACATTGGGCACGGGCGTAAAGACCTACATGCTATCGGTTGCCTCGCCCCTCATAATGAGCAACAACGGCGGTGATCTTAGTATTACGATGCCGGTTACGTGTCCGAGCACGAACCCATTTTCGTTCCCGGTAACGATAACCGTTCAATATAATCTGGCCAGCAAGATTTTTCTACCCACACCATTTTTTCTGGGTATCACATTTCCCACGACAGTCCAGTCAACGCAGACGGCTTTTTGCGAAGGAGGCGCGCCATGAAACGGCCGCTGGGCTTTTTCCTGCTCGCGGGGTTCGCCGCGATGTTTGCCGCGCTGGTGGTTTACTCGGCGCTCAAGAAACGTGAGGCCGAGGTGCGCCAGGCGATGGTGCAGACCGTCAATATCGTGGTTGCTTCCAAGGACCTGCCGCTCGGAGTCAAGATCGACCCCTCGTCGGTCGAGCTGGCGCGATGGCCGCGCGACAGCGTACCGGCCGGTTCGTACACCGATCCCGCTTCAGTCGTCGGTTCCTTTGTCAAAGGCGCCTTCGTCAAGAATGAACCGATCGTCGCGGCCAAGCTTTTCGTCGGAGAGAAGACGGCGGGCGTGATGCCTCTGCTGATTCCGCCCGGGATGCGCGCGATGTCGGTGCCGGTGGACGAGGTCGGCGATATCGCTGGCTTCGTGATGCCGCGCGCGCGCGTTGACATTCTGGTCGCGGTCCAGAACGTGGCTAACCTGGCGCAACCCTTCTCCAAGGTCGTCCTTCAGGATATCGAGGTCCTCGCGGTTGCCCAGGAGATGGAGGGCGACAAGGACAAGCCGAAGGTCGTGAAGGTGGTGACGCTGCTCGTCACGCCGGAGGAAGCGGAGCGCCTTGCGCTCGCAAGCCGGGAAGGACAGCTTCGGCTCGCCCTGCGCAATTACGAAGACAACAAGATCGTGCTCACGCACGGCGTGGACGTCCGCCAGATGCTGGGGGTTTTCTCGCCGGCGCTCCCGACGCTCACTTCGCAGGCGGTTTCGCGGCGCGCGATGCTGATGCGGGTCAAGCCGCTCAAGACGTTCCAGGTGGAGATCATGCGCGACGGCAAGACCTCCAAATCGGTGTCCTTTATCGACCAGAGCGCCGCCGCCAACACGATTGAGAAAGGTTTCGCGCCGCCGCTCCATACCTCGGCCGTTTCGCGCCGTCACCGCATGCATCCTTTGCGCTTCGCCGCCGCGCATCGGAGTTCGAAGGGACACGTGACGCGGGTGGCCGACGCGTCGAGGAGTGGAAAACCGGCGCAAGTCAGCCCGAAGAAAACCGCTAGCCCGGTGTCCGAGGCTGGATACGTTCCCACGCCCAGGACGATCGACATTCCGTAAGGTGAGGAGCCATGAATATCACGCGAAATCTGTGGGGAAGGCTTGCCCGAGCGTTCGTCATCCTGGGGCTGCTCATCCTGCCTGCGCGCGCGGTCGCGGCTTCGGGCGATGCGAAGGTCGAGGCGCTCTCGCTCAATGCGGGTGAGAGTACGACCATCGACAACCTCAACCCGTCGGGGACGCCCGCCATAAGCATAGTCAAGAATCCTCACGCGTTGGTGGTTCACGCCGAGGAGCCGGGTAAGCTCGTCCTGCTCGGCGCCGAGACCGGCGAATGGCGGATATCGGTGGAGCAGGCTGACGGCAAGAAAGTGACCTACGACGTCAGCGTCCACGCAATCCGCGACGCTGCAAATCCGCTCAAGCCAGGCGAGGCTCCGCCGGCAATGTCGAGCACGGGCGCTGTGGCGGCCTCGTCGCCGGCGCTTCCGCTCGATTCCGGCACCGGTCCGATTGCAAAGGGAACTGCCCCAGCCGGGGCCGCCAAGACGGCTGCTGCGGCGTCGAATCCCTCGGCCGCGATGGCCTTTGCGGGCGGAACTTCCGCCGTTGAAGCCGCCTCTGCCGCAAGCGGACCTTCCGGCGCCGGCGCCACGGCGACGGTTCCTGCGTCTAACGGCTCGATGGGCGGCGCCACGCCTTCGCTGCCGAGTCAGACAATCCAGCCCGTTAAGTACAAGACCGATCCGTCGCTGGTCGCCTCGGGTCGGCCCTATTCGACCGAGGGGGTGGCGACTTCGGGTGGCAGGCACTACCTGCCCGCTGATGGAATCAATCTCGCGTCCGGAAGCTCGCAGATCATCGACTTCGTGCATCGGCTCCATCGCGTCTCGATCGCCGATACCAAGGTCGCCGATGTGCAGGTCATCAACCCGTACCAACTCAACCTGATCGCGCACAAGCCGGGTTTCACCACGCTCGCCGTGTGGACCGGGCAGGGGGAATACGAGGAGCGCCAGGTGCGGATCGACCCGAGCGGCAAGCAGCAGGTGATGCTCAACACGATCGTGGCGGAACTCGACCTGAACAATCTCGAGAACCAGGGCATGAACCTGTCGGCCGCGCTCTCCAACTACGGCGTGTCGCTAGTCGGGATGCCCGGCGCGGTGGCGACTCCGTATAGCCAGCAGATCCAGCTCGGCGGCAGCACCGGAGGATTTGGCTTTCCAGGTACCACTACGCCGCAAACCACCACCAGCGGCGCAATCCTGCCCGCAGGCGGCAGCATCATTCCGCTCCTGCTCTCGCCGACCCTGACCTACGGACTTGCGGCGCAGAACTCCAACGTCCAGACCCAGAGCCTGTTCCAGTACCTGGAGAGCCACAACCTTGCGCGCATCCTTGCCCAGCCGCAGTTGCTCGCGAACTCGGGCGAGCAGGCCAAGTTCCTTGACGGCGGCGAGATACCGATCGTCGTCGCCCAGGCGCTCAACACCTCGATCGTTTTCAAGCAATACGGTACCTCGGTGGTGTTCGTGCCGACCGTGGTCGGTGTCAACGACGTCGAACTGCTGGTGAAACCCGAGGTCTCGCAGCCTGACTACACCCACGGCGTGCAGCTCTTCGGCTTCACGGTGCCGGCCTTCGTTACGCGGCGCGCCGAGACGATGGTGCGGCTGAGAGACCAGCAGACGCTGATTATCGCGGGTTTGATCCTGGACCAGAAGAACGAAACCATCCAGAAGGTGCCGTATCTGGGCGACATCCCGTACATAAGCGGACTGTTCCGCAACACGGCGTGGACGGACTCCAAAACCGACCTGGTGATCGCGGTGACGCCGCAGATCGTCCGTCCGCTGCCGCAGGGCGCGGGAGTGTTCGAGCCGAGCAGCCGCAGGGCGTTCACCTATCGCGAGGTTGAGACCACGCGGCTCAGCAGGCCCGACCCCGGTCGGCCCAGGTTCTAACACCGAGACGGTCGGGTGAGAGGTGGGAAGTGTCACTTTTGTCCAGAAACGAGGTTCGTGCCACACCGCTCAAGGTCGCTTTGTTGGGCGATGGGTCCGAGCGGACTGCGGAGGTCAAAGCGGTGCTTGAAGGACTGGCCGAGCCGAAGCTCGAAGTAACGGAAAGCGCAAGGGCGGCGACTCCGGGGTCCAACGGGGCCGGCAGGTACGAGGAAGTTCCAGACGTCGTGATGGTGATGCTCGGCGGGGATGCTGGAGGCGGGCTCGACCAGCTAGTCCGGTATTCCCAGGGCGAGCCACGTCCGGTGCTGTTCGCGTTGCTGCCCGAGGAATCGCCTAACCTCATAAAACAGGCGCTTCGCGCGGGGGCGGACGAGACGCTGTTCATGCCGCTGCACGCTGGAGACACGACGCGCGCGATGCTCAAGGTGAGCGAATCGCGCAGGCGGGTCGAGAAGCAGAGCGGCGGCAACGTCATATCGGTGATGAGCCTTACCGGCGGGGTCGGCGTGACGAGTTTCACGATGAATCTCGCGCTCGCGCTGCGCTATCGACTCGAGCGTCGGGTAGCGGTGGTCGATCTCGACCTGCAGACCGGGACCCTGGGCGTGATGCTCAACGTCGAGTCCGAAAACACGCTCATGGCGCTTTCCGGTTCCGATAAGGTTATCGATTCGATCCAGCTCGAAGCCATCCTGACCAAGAGTCCCTCGGGAATCTACGTGATATCGGCGCCCAAACATGTCGAGCAGAGTGAAATGGTGTCGGAGAGCACCGTGGAACGGGTGCTCGACGTGATGCGCGAGATGTTCGATTTCGTGCTGGTCGATTGCGGCAACAGCCTGAGCGGCAACGTGGTCGCCGCCTGGGAGCGCTCGGATCGGCTGTTTTACCTGCTCGACCAGTCGATCGCGGGTTCGCGATGCGCGTTCCGCTTCATCGAGGTCTTCAACCGCCTCGGCCTTCCGCGCATCAAGCCCGACTTCATCATGAGCCGCTTCATGCCGAATTACACGATCTCCGCCGAGCAGGTTTCGGAAGCTCTTTCGCGGCCGATCTTCGCGAAAATTCCAAGAGACGACCGCGTGTTCGAACGCGTCGAACTGTCGGGCAAGGACATCTGGCAGAGCGCGCCGAACTCGGCAGTGGCAAAGACCTTCGAGGAGATAGCGGAGCGGCTCGTCGAGCGTCCCATGGAGGTCCAGAAGAACGGTAGCGCCGGAGGCGTCGTCTCCCGGCTGGTTTCCGCAATCGTCTCACGAGCAAAAGGAGCGAACGATGTCGCTCGTTGACAGGATAAGCAACGCGGCCAACGGCAATCAGCCGCGCCAGCATTCCTTTGCCGTCGCGGCTCCCAAGCGCGTCAAAAGCGCGCTCTCCGACAGTTTCCAGCAACTGAAGCTCTCGGTTCACAACCGCCTGTTCGAGACCCTCGACGTCTCGCGCCTTGAGAACCTAGAGCCCGAAGTCGCGGTCACCAAGGTCTCGCAGTGCATCAACGAGATCCTCGATGAAGAGAAGCGGCTGATCACGGATTCCGACCGCGAGCGACTCATCTCGGAGGTCAAGAACGAGCTTCTTGGCCTCGGTCCGCTTGAGCCGCTGCTGTGGGACGACTCGATCAGCGACATCCTGGTCAACGGTCCCAACCAGGTTTACGTTGAGCGCGAAGGGAGGCTCTATCCGACCAAAGTCACGTTCAATGACAACCAGCATTTGATGTTGGTCATCGACCGGATCGTGGCGCAGGTCGGACGGCGCATCGATGAGGCCTCGCCGATGGTCGACGCGCGGCTTGCCGACGGCTCGCGCGTCAACGCGATCATCCCGCCGCTTGCGCTCGACGGTCCGGCGCTTTCGATCCGGCGCTTCGGCCGGCGGCGCTTCAACATCCAGGACCTCGTCGACAAGGCAAGTCTCACGCCGGAAATGGTCGAACTGATGAAGGCGCTGGTGAAGGCGCGCCTGAACATCCTCATCTGCGGCGGAACGGGCTCGGGCAAGACGACGTTGCTCAACTGCCTGTCCGCGTTTATTCCCGACGACGAACGGATCGTGACGATCGAGGACTCGGCCGAACTGTCGCTCCAGCAGCCGCACATCGTGCGCCTGGAGACGAGGCCGCCCAATATCGAAGGCAAGGGCGAAATAACCCAGCGCGAGTTGCTCAGAAACTCGCTGCGCATGCGTCCCGATCGCATTATCGTGGGTGAGGCGCGCGGCGGCGAGGTCTTTGACATGCTGCAGGCGATGTCGACCGGACACGACGGCTCGCTGACCACGCTTCATGCCAACAATCCGCGCGACAGCCTCGGGCGGCTCGAAATGATGATGATGCTGTACGGGGCGAATCTGCCCGAGCGCGCGATGCGCCAGCAGATCTCGGCGTCTCTCGACATGGTGATCCATGTCTCGCGCATGTCCGACGGCTCGCGCAAGATCCTGAAGATTTCCGAAATCACCGGAATGGAGGGCGACATGGTCATGATGCAGGACCTGTTCGAGTTCGTCCGAACCGGGACCGGCGCAAACGGAAAGATATTGGGAGCGTTCCGCCCGACGGGGATCCGCTCCTTCCATGCCAACCGCCTCGAGGCGATCGGCTACCGGCTCGACCGCCTGGCGCGGTTGAACGAGAACTGATCATGGATGCTCTGCTTGCGAGTGCGGTTTTCGCGCTGGTCTTCATCCCGCTGCTGGTGCTTATGACCGGCCGCCGCGAGGAAAGCGAAGAGGCGCAGGAGAGGCATCGCAGGATGCGTCCGGACGAGCCTGCCGATGAGCTTGTGATCCTTCGTCCGCGCAGGCAGCGGACTGAAGGGGCAGGTGCATGGCTATGGAGGCTGGACTTCTTCAGAACCCTTGAAGAAAACATGTGGCAGGCCGGCATCTACACCCCGGTCGGAGACCTGGTGCTCATTATCGTGCTCCTGTTCGCCGCCGGCGTGGGGGTGGGAGAGTTTTTCTGGCACGACACCCTATGGGCGCTCGGCGCGGGTGCGGCGCTGGGGGCGATACCGGTCTTATACGTGCGGATACGCCGCCAGCGCAGGTTGAAGGCCTTTGCCCGCCAGCTTCCCTACGCGCTCGACCTTATCAAGTCGTCGCTCGAGGCGGGCCACTCTTTTCAGCGCGCCCTGCAGGTGCTGGTCGGCGAATTCAGCGATCCTCTCGGCGGAGAGTTCCGCACGGTTCTGGAGCAGACCAGGATCGGGCTGCCGCTTCCGCGCGCGCTCGAGGAGATGCTGCGGCGGGTTCCGGAGAGGGATTTGCGGCTACTCGTCGTGGCGGTCAAGGTGCAAAACGAGGTTGGAAGCAGCCTGGCCCAGATAGTCGGGCGTCTCTCCGAACTGGTGCGCGCCCGCCAGCGACTGCAGCAGCAGGTGCGCGCGCTGACCGCCCAGGCCAGAATCGGCGGAATGCTGGTCGCACTGCTCCCGATATTCGTGCTCTTTGCCTTCAGCCTGATGGACCCGCACTATACCAGGACGCTCTTTCATGACCCGGCGGGAATCAAGATGGTGAAGGCGGCCGTCGCGATGGACCTGGTCGCACTCGTTATAGTGCGCCGCATGATGAAGGTGAGCTATTGACGATGAGCGCATTTGTCGCAAGCCTCGCATTTTTCATTCTTGTCTATGTTGCCGCGATTGCCCTGTGGCGGATGGTTTCGAGCAGGTCTGGCGGCGTGGAGAACAGGTTTGCAGATTTGGCCGTGGAGGTGCAGCTTGCCGACCGCGGCCTCGATGACGCGGCGTCGCAAGAACGGGGAGTGGCGCGGACGCTGCTGCGCTGGGCGCATGAACATATGCCGGAACCCGACATTGACAATCCGCGAGTGGAAAAAGTCGCCCAGAGTCTCGTACAGGCCGGCTTCCGTCAGAGCTCCATACGCTCGTTCGAAATCATTCGTATCGGGTCTGCGGTGGGGCTTGCCCTCGTCGGCGCGGGTATCGGATGGTTTTTTGCAGGCGACACTTCCAGCATCGTCATGTGCGCGCTCGCCGGCGGAATTGCCGGAATCATCGGGCCCACCTTTTACGTCAGGCGCCGCGCCCGAATCAGGCAGGCCACCATCGCGAACGAGCTTTCCGACGCGCTCGACCTTCTGGTCGTGTCCGTCGAGGCCGGCCTGGGCCTCAACGAGGCGATCAGGGTCGTGGGCATGGAGGCCGAGCATCAGGACCAGGAAATCGGAAAGGAACTGGCGATGGTCGCGGCGGAAATATCCTCCGGCCGGACGATGGGCGAGGCATTGCGCTCGCTGGCCGAGCGGAGTTCGGTCGAAGACATAAAACCGCTGGCGGCCACACTGATCCAGAGTGAGCAGCTCGGAGCGAGGATCGGTCCGGCACTTCGTGCCAGTTCGGACGCGCTCAGGGCGAAGCGACGGATTCGCGCCGAGGAGAACGCGCAGAAGCTCTCGGTCAAGATTCTGGTTCCGCTTGTGCTGCTGGTATTACCAGCGATGTTAATGCTTATAATCGGTCCGGCGATGATCCAGATTGTCAGGACGCTCAGAACTTAGGTGCTGTGTAGGGCGACCGAACTATCGCAACACGATAAGGAGCATCCTTCATGAGCAAGCGTCGTCACGGTTCAAGCGGCCAGGCCGCGGTCATCTTCACGTTGGTCATGGTTACGCTGTTGGGCGCGCTCGCGCTTTGTACCGACGTGGCCCTGCTCTATTTCAACTGGGCGCAACTCCAGAAGGCTGCCGACGCGGCCGCCGTCGCTGGAGCGCATTACCTGCCGAACGACACCACCACCGCGACCAGCACCGCCTATACTTACGCCAACTACGACGGCGTGCCGGCCAGCCAGGTTCTCTCGATAAGCTTTGGCAACGGGAACACGACGATCACCGTGCAGTTGCAGCGGCAGGTAAATCTCTTCTTTGCGCGCGCTCTCGGCTTTCTGAATCTGCCGGTCACGGTGCAGGCGACGGCCGAGGTCGTTCCTGCCGGAGGCGCGGGCAACCTCCTGCCGATAGGCCTTTCCTGTACGACCTCCGACCCTTCAAGCTGCGGAATGTGCACAACTGGCGACCCGATAACGTGCCAGATCAAGTACGGCCAGTTGAGTTCGGATGCCGGCAACTGGGAGCCGCTCGCGCTCAACGCCAACGGCGCCAACGATTACAGGACCTACATGGCGAGCGGGTACCAGGGTCCTCCCGCTATAACCGTTGGCGAGAGCCTGGGCGTTAACAGCGAGCCTGGGAACATGATGGGTCCGACCCTTCAGGGCTTGAACACCAGGCTAGGTGATTCCAGCTATTCCTCGGGAAGCGTGGGCAGTGCCGACGTGCCGCCTCCCTCCGACTTGACATCGGTCGCAAACGATTCGCGGCTGGTGGTCGTCCCGATGGTCCAGTACACGGGCAATGGAAAGATTAGCCCGGTTGATATCATGTCGTTTGCACTCATGTGGATCGGCTCTGTCAGCAGCGACGGAACGATCAACGCTTATTTTATTACTTCGGGAACCAACCCCGGAGACTTGCTGCCCAATTCGAATGTGCCCGGTAGCGGCGCTTACGCGGTGACGCTGATCCAATAAGTCCGGGCGCGGATTCGCGGTAACTGTCCGGGAGGAGCGCGATGCTCGCGTTCCTCCCGGTTTCTTTTTTGAGCCGCTCCGCGCGCTACGTTCGAGGCCTCGCGGCTGGAGCATCGAGCATCGGCGCGGTAGGCTCAAACGATGGACGTAAGCAAGATTCCCATCGGGGGAAATCCGCCTCACGACGTGAATGCGATCGTGGAGATTCCGCAAGGTGGACCGCCGATCAAATACGAACTCGACAAGGCCTCCGGCGCGCTCTTCGTCGATCGGTTTTTGCACACCTCGATGTCTTATCCGGCCAATTACGGATTCATCCCGCACACGATCTCCGAGGACGGAGACCCATGCGACGTGCTGGTGATCACGCAGGTTCCCGTCGCCTCGGGCGCGGTCGTCAGATGCCGCCCGATCGGCGTGCTCCTGATGGAAGACGAAAACGGCCCCGACGAGAAGATAATCGCGGTGCCGGTGGACGAACTGAATCCGTTCTACACCGGGGTTCGCAGCTTTGAGGATCTGCCGCTCATCCTGCGCGAGCAGATCACCCACTTTTTCCGCCATTACAAGGATCTCGAAGAGGGCAAGTGGGTCAAAATCCAGCGATGGGCCGGACCCGAGGAAGCGCTGGCGCTCATCGACAAAGCGATCGCGAGGGCCAAATAGCAAGCGGACTGACCCGCGCACTTTCCCGCTTGGCTTTTGCGAGCGAATAGCCTGCAATCCATCCGATTGTCCGAAAGGCGGTTACTGATGGCCCGATATGACTTCGATCTCTTCACAATTGGAGCGGGTTCGGGAGGCGTCCGGGCGAGCCGGATAGCCCGAGGCTACGGCGCGCGCGTTGCGATAGCCGAGGAGCGCCAGTTCGGCGGCACCTGCGTGAACGTCGGATGCATCCCGAAGAAGCTTTTCGTCTATGCGGCCGAATTCAGCGAGGCATTTGCCGACTCGGCGGGATTCGGATGGACGGTCGGCGAGCGGCGCCATGACTGGAAGACACTGCTCGCCAACAAGAATCGCGAAATCGCGCGGCTCAACGGCATCTACGAGCGGCTTTTGCGAGAGGCCGGCGTCGAGATCTTTCAGGGCCGCGCGGTCGTCCTCGATCCGCACACGGTCGCCGTGAACGGGCGCCGCCATACAGCCGAGCATATCCTGGTCGCATGCGGAAGCCGGCCCGCGATGCCCGGTTTCGCAGGCGTCGAGCACGCGCTCAGTTCCGACGACGCCTTCTTTCTCGAAGAATTGCCGGCGAGCGCGCTAATTGTCGGCGGCGGCTATATCGCCGCGGAATTTGCCACGATTTTTCACGGGCTGGGCATGCGCGTGACGATAGTGCATCGCCGCGGCGCGATGCTGCGCGGTTTCGACGACGACGTGAGAACGGTGCTTGGCGAGGAACTGCAAAAGCGCGGACTCGAGCTTCGTCTCTCGGCGACCGTCACGCGGCTAGAGCGTATCGCAAGCGGTCTTCGCGTGCATCTTGATGACGGCGCGACGCTCGACACGGGGCTTGTGCTGTGCGCAACCGGCAGACAGCCGAATACGCGCGCGATGGGTCTGGAAGAAACCGGCGTCAGGCTTGATGCCGACGCGGCGGTCGTCGTCGACAAGTATTCGCGCTCGTCGGTTCCGAATATCCATGCGATTGGCGATTGCACGAATCGCGTGATGCTCACGCCGGTCGCGATCGCCGAGGGTATGGCGGTTGCGGATACCATGTTCGGCCCGGCTCCCCGCGCGATCAGCTACGAGAATATACCATCCGCCGTTTTCAGCCATCCGAGCGTTGGCGCCGTTGGACTGACGGAGGAGCAGGCGCGCCTGAAATACGCCGAGGTCGATATCTACAAGACCCGCTTCCGACCGCTCAAACATACGCTCAGTGGACGCGATGAGACGACATTCATGAAACTGGTCGTCGACGCGCGAACTCAGCGCGTGCTCGGATGCCACATGGTCGGTGCGGAGGCGGGCGAAATAATCCAGGGACTGGCTATTGCGCTCAACTGCGGAGCGACCAAGGCGCAGTTCGACGCGACAATTGCGCTCCATCCCACGGCCGCGGAAGAATTCGTCACGATGCGGCAAAAAGCAGCATGAGATGCATTGGCAGCGCTCTGCATATAAACAGCATTTAAGCGCCTATAACTTCACATTGCAGTTTGGATCCATGATTTTAACTGCCTGCCAAATATAATTATCTCGTAAAGCGGTTTTTCCTTGGTTTAGACGCGTCATTGTGTATATATTCGCTCTCCCGCCGGGCTGAGATGTGCCTACCCGGTGCGAAGGCCTGATCGCGAACCGCCGCGGGCCGTGCGTTGTCATTGCCCGCGTTAGGAATTCTCCCGCGTCGCGATCAAGCGCTCGAAGGAGGTCCGATGAGTGCCCGCCTGGAGAGCGTTTCGGAAGCTTCCGCGCTTTCACGCCCGAATGAATTCATCGCGAGTGTAAACTGGGCGATCGAGCGGGCCACGCATTCGCTGCTCGCGCTCCAGGCGCCCGAAGGCTTCTGGGACGCGCCGCTCGAAGCGAACGCGCAGATGAACGCGGAGTTCATCATCTTCAACCACTTCATGGGCACGGTTGACGCCGGACTTGAAGCGCGGCTCGCGCGCTTGCTGCTCGATCGGCAGCAGGACGACGGAAGCTGGAATCTTTTCCCCGGCGGCGAAGGTTACGCCTCGTACACGATCGAGGCGTACGCGGCGCTGAAGCTAGCGGGTTACGCGCAGGAGCATCCCGCGATGGCGCGGGCGCGGCAATGGATAATGTCGCGCGGCGGTATCGAGCAGGCCGGCACGCTTGCGCGGTTTTATCTGGCGGCGATAGGACAGTTGCCGTGGGATGCGACGGCGGCCTGCCCGGTCGAGCTGATGTTGTTGCCTGCTCGATTCCCGGTCAACATCTATGCGCTCGGGTCCTGGGCGCGAGGCACTTTCGTGGCGCTCGCGCTTCTGCAGGCGACGAGGCCGGTTGTCCGAGTCGCCGACTCGCAGGGGATTTGCGAGCTTTACACCCGCCCGTCTCATCTCACCAACTTCCGCCAGCCCACGCCAAGGCGCGCGTTTTCGCTCCGCAGTTTCATGAACGTGCTCGACCGCGGCCTGCGCTTTTACGATCGTCACAGTCTCAAGCGCATCCGCCGGCGCGCGATCGGGCTGGCCGAGCGATGGCTCGTCGGCCATCAGGAGGCAAACGGCTCGTTCGGCGGAATCGAGCCGTGCTACCTGCTGAGCCCGATGGCGCTCCGGGCGATGGGTTATTCCCCGAACCATCCGGTGATCGAGAAAGCCGTCGAGGCGTCGCGCGAACTGGTCTGGGAAATGGGCGACAAAGCGCTTTACGTGCCGTGCGTATCGCCCAACTGGAATACGGCGCTTGCGATGAAGGCGCTGCTTGCGTCGGGACTTCCGGACGCGCATCCGGCGATGACGCGGGCGTCGCGATGGCTCGTCGAGCATCAGATTTTCGAACCCGGCGATTGGGCCGTGAAGCGGCCGAACCTCGCGCCGGGTGGGTGGGCGTTCGAATTCTTCAACGACGCGTATCCGGACGTCGATGACTCGGCGGTTATCGTCGCGGTTCTGGCCGGCGCCGCGGAGGGTCGCGCCGGCACGGGCGCGATGCGCCATGCGATCGAGGCCGGCGCGAATTGGACGATGGGGATGCAATCGCGCGACGGCGGATTTGCCGCCTTCGATCCCGACACCGACCATCGCTGGCTC
>JAJYMR010000183.1 GCA_021786815.1 Deltaproteobacteria bacterium | reverse complement strand
GCGTTGCGCCCGCCAGAACCGTACAAGGGCAAGGGAATCAAGTACGCCGAAGAGGTCATCCGACGCAAGGCCGGAAAGGCGGCCGCGGGCTCGTCGGCAGGCTAAGAGTCCAGAGACTATGGCTTTGAACCGGGCTGAAAAAAGGGAGATGCGCCAGGGGCGCGTAAGACGCAAGGTCGTGGGCACCGATGCGCGGCCGCGGCTTTCGGTTTACCGCTCGCTGCATCACATCTACGCGCAGGTCATCTCGGATGAGTCGGGGCGGACGCTTGCTTCGGTCTCAACGCAGAGTTCCGGGCTGCGCGACGAATTGAAGAGCAAGCGCAATCTCGATGCTGCGAAATCGGTCGGCAGGCGATCGCCGAGAAATGCCTGCAGAGCGGAATCCAGCAGGTGATCTTCGATCGCAACGGCTTTCTGTATCACGGTCGGATCAAGGCGCTTGCCGACGCGATGCGCGAAGCCGGGCTCAAGTTCTAAACGAGAGGATCGGACGGGAAAATCAGCGTGGCTCATCGAATAGACCCGCAAGGGATAGAAATCAAAGAGAAGGTCGTTCACATCAACCGGGTTGCCAAGGTTGTGAAAGGCGGACGCCGGTTCAGCTTCTCGGCGCTGGTCGTCGCAGGAGACCAGAACGGCTTGGTGGGTTTCGGGCTCGGCAAGGCGAACGAAGTGCCCGAGGCGATACGAAAAGGCGTCGAGCGGGCCAAGAAGAGCCTGATGCGGGTGCCGCTTCGCGAGGGCACCATCCCGCACGAGGTGCTGGGCCATTTCGGCGCGGGCAAGGTGATTCTGAAGCCGGCGGCCGAAGGGACCGGCGTTATCGCGGCCGGCGGAGTGCGTGCCGTGGTGGAACTTGCGGGAATCCGCAATATCCTTACCAAGAGGCTCGGCTCCTCGAACCCGCATAACCTGGTGAAGGCGACGATTGAGGCGCTTTCGCAGCTCCGGAGCGCGGATCAGATCGCGGAGCTTCGCGCGCGTACGCCGTCCGAGCCGCAGGCGGCCTAGCGGTCGCGGCGACGCGGGAGACTGGAACGATGGCGGATACGATTCGAGTGCGTCTGGTGCGAAGCCCGATCGGTACCAACAAGCGGGTGCGCGAAACCGTCCGCGGGCTTGGGCTCGGAAAAGTGGGCAGCCAGTGTGAACTCCGGCGCAGTCCTGCAGTCGAAGGGATGATCAGGCGCGTGGCGTACCTGGTCGAGGTTATACGGTAGGTTTTGCGATGGACTTGAGCGAACTTAGGCCAGCGCCCGGCTCGACCCAGCGGCATCGCCGGGTTGGGCGGGGAACCGGTTCCGGCAGCGGCAAGACGTCGGGACGCGGCCATAAAGGCCGGGGCGCGCGTTCCGGCGGAAACACGCCTCCGGGTTACGAAGGCGGTCAGATGCCGCTTCAGCGGCGGGTTCCGAAACGCGGATTTCGCCGCCTCCAGAAGGCCCAGAAGCTTCGCGAAGAGTTCGCGCTGGTTAATCTCAAGGCTTTGGCCGCGTTTCCCGAGGGTGCGACGGTCGATCCGGCCGCGATGGCCGAGAGGGGACTGATCAGGCCGGGCTTGAAGGTAAAAATTCTCGGCGACGGGGAACTCAAGACGCGGCTGGTGGTGCGCGCGGAGGCTTTCTCCGGCAGCGCACGGGAGAAGATCGCCCAGGCGGGAGGGACTGCCGAACTGATTCAGCGGGTTTTGAGCGAATAAATGCTGGAGGGGTTTTCAAACGCCTCGCGCATCCCCGAACTGCGCCGCCGGCTGCTGTTCACAGCGCTGGTGCTGGCGGTTTACAGGGTCGGGGTTGCCGTTCCGACGCCGGGAATCGACGGTCAGGCGCTTGCGGCGTTCTTTGATGCGGCGGCCGGAACGTTGTTCGGATGGGTGAATCTGTTTTCCGGCGGCGCGCTGGAGCGTTTTTCGGTTTTCGCGCTCGGGATAATGCCCTATATCTCGGTTGCGATCATCCTTGATCTTCTCAAGGTGGCCTCACCGTACCTCGACGAACTCTACAAGGAGGGCGAGGCGGGAAGGCGTAAGATCACCCAGTACACGCGCTACGGAACCGTCGGCCTCTCGATTATCCAGGGCTTCATGATCGCGTACTCCCTGGAGAAGATACAGGCTCCGGGCGGAGGCTCAGTGGTTTACAACCCGGGCTGGAGCTTCCGCATCATTACGGTTCTGACCGTCACGGCCGGCGCGGTCTTCGTGATGTGGCTCGGCGAGCAGATAACCGAGCGCGGGATCGGAAACGGCATTTCGCTCGTGATCATGGCGGGAATCGTGGCGCGCCTGCCGAGCGCGATCGGCACCACGGTGCAGTTCGTGCGCGAAGGTGAGATGAGCGTTTTCCTGCTCGTCTTCATTATCGCGGTCGCGGCGTTGGTCACGGCGGGAATTGTTTACCTCGAGACGGCGCAGCGAAGAATCCCGGTCCAGTACGCGCGGAGGGTGGTCGGGCGCAGGGTATATGGAGGCCAGACCTCCCATCTGCCGCTCAAGATCAACACCTCGGGCGTCATACCGCCGATTTTCGCGTCTTCGATACTGGTGTTTCCGGCGACGCTGGCGACTTTCGTTCCGGCGCTGAAAAAATATGAGTCGATTCTCACGCCGGGCGGAATCTATTACGACCTTATTTACGTCGCGCTTATTGTCTTCTTCTGCTACTTCTACACGGCGGTCACGTTCAATCCGGTTGACGTGGCGGACAACCTGAAGAAATACGGCGGATTCATCCCAGGTATCCGTCCCGGCAGGTACACGGCGGAATATATCGATAGAGTACTGTCGCGGATAACCTTGGGAGGCGCGATCTACGTAAGCGCGGTGTGCGTGCTTCCGACGATCCTGATCCAGCGCTTCAACGTTCCCTTTTATTTCGGGGGCACGGCCCTGCTGATCGTGGTCGGCGTGGCCTTGGACACGATCGCGCAGATCGAGACCCATCTGCTCACCCGCAATTATGAAGGGTTCATGAAGCGGGGACGGGTCAAGTCAAGAAAGGGCGGGTAGGAATGCGGCTGGTGCTGCTTGGACCGCCAGGGGCGGGAAAAGGTACCCAGGCGAGGATGCTCGCCGAGAGGTTCGGCGCAACTCACGTGGCAAGTGGCGACCTGCTCCGGACAGCGGTCAAGCAAAAGACGCCCCTTGGGCTCGAGGCCAGGGGCTACATGGACCGGGGGGCGTTGGTTCCGGACGAATTAGTGCTTAAACTTGTACAGGAGCACCTGGATAAATCCGACGGCGACAAGGGCTTCATCCTCGACGGCTTTCCGCGCAGCGTCTCGCAAGCGGAGGCGCTGGGCCGGATGCTGAAAAGCCGCGGAGTTTCGCTCGACAGGGTTGTTGCGATAATCGTCCCCGACGACGAGATCGTAAAGCGCATCTCGGGTCGGCGCACCTGCAAGAACTGTGGTGCGATGTACCACATTATCTACGACCCGCCGCGCAATGC
Source organism: Deltaproteobacteria bacterium (assembly GCA_021786815.1). Taxonomy (GTDB): domain Bacteria; phylum Desulfobacterota; class Binatia; order Binatales; family Binataceae; genus DTIX01. The sequence continues at coordinate 10,754 of JAJYMR010000183.1, read as the reverse complement.
CGGGATATGCAATAGCTGCAACGGCGAACTGTATCAGCGCGAGGATGACGCCGAGGACACGGTCAGGATGAGGCTCGAAGTATATAACGCCGAGACCAAGCCGCTGCTGGAATATTATGGACGCGCGAGCTTGCTCGCGAAGGTAAATGGCGTCGGACGGCCCGAGGAAATACAGGCTCAAATCCTCGCGGCTATCGGGAGCACGAAAGTCCAGGACGCCCGTAACGGTTGATGGTTCTGCTCAAGAGCCCCGAAGAGATTGCGATAATGCGCAAACCCTGCCGGATCGTCGCCGAGATCCTCGAGGAACTCGCTCAAGCGGTGCGTCCCGGGGTCACGACGGACGATCTCGACCGTCTCGCCGAGCAGCTTACCTATCGCAAGGGGGCGCGACCCGCGTTCAAGGGCTATAAGCCCGGGGACGTTGTCTATCCGAGGACGCTGTGCGTCTCGGTGAACGAGGAGATCGTCCACGGTATCCCGTCCGGCCGCCAACTCAAGGTCGGCGATATCGTGGGCCTTGATTTCGGCGTCGTATACGACGGATTTTACGGCGACGCAGCGCGGACCGTCCCGGTGGGCAGGATATCAGAGAGCGCCGAACGGCTGCTTCGAATCACGCGCGAGGCGCTATACTGCGGGATCGAGCAATGCCGGATCGGCAACCGGATAAGCGACATCGCGCGCGCGGTCCAGGAGCATGCCGAGGACGCCGGATACTCGGTGGTCGAAGAGTTTGCCGGGCATGGAATCGGACGCAGGCTTCACGAGGAGCCGCAGGTGCCGAACTATTTCAGGCGTGGGATGGCCAATCCGAGGCTCCAGGAAGGGATGGTGCTCGCGATCGAGCCGATGGTGAACGAGGGGACCGCCAGAGTGCGCATACTCAAGGACGGATGGACGGCGGTCACGGCGGACGGTAAACTATCCGCCCACTTCGAGCATTCCGTTGCGATTACTGGAAACGGTCCGGAAATACTGACCGAGTTGGGCGCCCGTGTCTGAGCTTGGAGCATTATGTCTAAAGGCGATGCGATAGAAGTCACCGGCACCGTGCTCGAAGCGCTTCCCAACGCGGTGTTCCGGGTGTCGCTGGACAACGGGCACAAGGTGCTGGCGCATATCTCGGGCAAGATGCGGATGCATTACATAAAGATTCTTCCCGGCGACAAGGTGACAGTGGAATTGTCGCCCTACGATTTGAGCCGCGGCCGGATAACCTACCGGATGCGCTCGTAGCGTGCCGAAGGGACGCAGATATGAAAGTCAGAGCCTCGGTCAAGAAGGTTTGCAAGAACTGCAAGGTGGTGCGCCGCCAGGGTGTCGTGCGCATCCTGTGCTCCAATCCGCGTCACAAGCAGCGCCAGGGATAGGGAGTTAAGTCGCAATGGCCCGTATTGCCGGAGTCGAGCTTCCTCGGAACAAGCGCATGGAGATTGCGCTGACCTACATCTATGGGATCGGGCGCATATCGGCGCTGAAGATTCTCAAAGACGCCAACGTCGATCCCGCGACCAAGAGCGACGACCTGAGCGCCGACGACCAGGTCCGCATCCGTAATATCATCGACCAGAGCTACAAGGTCGAGGGCGACCTCAGGCGCGAAGTCCAGCAGAACATCAAGCGCCTGATGGACCTGGGATGCTACCGCGGGTTGAGGCATCGACGCAGCCTTCCGGTCCGCGGCCAGCGTACGCATACGAATGCGCGCACCAGAAAGGGACCGCGCAAGACCGTGATGGGCAAAAAGGCTGCGCCGCCGAAAGGCTAAGGCAAGGGCGAGCGGGTTTTGGCATTGAGCCTTAAGGATCTCACATACTGATGGCGGACGAGACGAAAGAAACCAAAGAAGCCCCGAAAAAGGCGGCTGAGAAGAGCGGAGCGGAAAAGGCTCCCGCGGGGGCGGCTGCGCCCAAGCGCAAGCGCGCGCGACACGTTGTGCCAGAAGGCGTTGCGCACGTGCATGCGACCTTCAACAACACGATCGTGACCATAACCGACCAGCAGGGACTGGTGCTCGCCTGGTCGAGCGCGGGCTCGGTCGGTTTCAAGGGTTCGCGCAAGGGCACCCCGTTTGCCGCGCAGCTTGCGGCGGAGGCGTGCGCCCGCAAAGTGGCCGAAATGGGGATGAGAAGCGTGATCGTGCATGTAAAAGGTCCCGGAGGCGGACGCGAATCGGCGGTCCGCGCGCTCCAGGCCGCAGGCCTCAACGTGATCGCTATAAAGGACGTGACGCCGATTCCGCACAATGGATGTCGTCCGCCGAAACGGCGCCGGGTCTGACCCTGGAGCGTAAAGGATAACGTATCGTGGCTAGAAACCTTGGTCCGGTATGCCGGTTGTGCCGGCGCGAAGGGCTGAAGCTGTTCCTCAAGGGAGAGCGATGCTTCACGGACAAATGCGCGATTGAGCGGCGCAATTATCCGCCCGGCGCGCACGGACAGGCGCGCACCCGTTTCTCGGAGTTTTCGATTCGCCTGCGCGAAAAGCAGAAGGTCAAGCGCATCTACGGATTGCTCGAAAACCAGTTCGCGCATTACTTCGAGATGGCGGAGCGGATGCCGGGAATTACCGGCGAGAACCTGCTGGTGCTGCTCGAGCGCAGGCTCGACAACGTCGTGTACCGCCTCGGATTCGCAAGCTCGCTTACACAGGCGCGCCAGCTCGTCCGTCACGGTCACTTCGAGGTCGGCGGCAGGAAGGTCACGGTTCCGTCGTACCTCGTATCGCCCAACGAGACGGTGGTCGTGACCGAAAAGAGCCGGCAAAAAAAGGTCATCCAGGAGGCGATCGAGATGTCGCAGCGGCGCGGCGTGCCGCCCTGGATGACGGTCGAGCGCGAGAATTTCCGAGGCTACCTGAAGAACTACCCGGCGCGTTCAGACCTTACGATGCCGATCAGTGAAAAGCTCATAGTGGAGCATTATTCGAGATAGTTGGCGGTGAAGGAGTTGCAGGGTTCCCGAGTGGCGGCCTCCGACGCCCAGGGGCCGCGATAATCCATCCCGTTAAGAGCGTCAAATATGCAGAATGATTGGCGTGACCTGATCAAACCCAAGGGTATCGAGTTCGACGAGAAGGAAGTCACCGAGACCTACGGCAAGTTCGTCGCCGAGCCTCTGGAACGAGGCTTCGGAACGACGATCGGCAACGCGCTGCGCCGGATTCTTCTCTCCTCGCTGCCGGGCTACGCGATCACGGCCGTCCGTATCAAGGGCGTTCTCCACGAGTTCTCGACTCTGCCCGGAGTCAAGGAGGACATCACCGATATCGTCCTCAACTTCAAGGAGGTGCGCGTGCGCCTTCACGAGGGAGAACAGATTACCGCGACGCTGAAGGCAAAGGGCGAGGCTGTCGTTAGCGCGCGTGATATCACGGGCGGGCCGAGCCTCGAGATCCTCACGCCCGACCAGCATATCGCGACGCTCGACAAGGGCGCGGAACTCGACCTCGAACTGGTGATCAAGCGCGGGCGCGGCTACGTGCCGGCCGAGCGCGGCACGGACGAGGAGCCGATCGGGACCATCCGCCTCGACTCCGTCTTTTCGCCGATACGGAAGGTCAACTTCGTCGTGACCAACGCGCGCGTCGGCCAGCGCACCGACTACGACCGGCTCGCGCTCGAAATCTGGACCGACGGCTCGATTTCCCCGCGCGAGGCGCTGACCTACGGGGCTCGCGTGGCGCGCGACCAGATGTCGATCTTCGCGGGCGTCGAAGAGGAAGTCGAAGTGCCGCAGCCGGAGGCCGGCGCCGAGGAGCGTCCGGCTATCAACGAGCTGCTTTACCGGCCGGTTGAGGGGCTTCCGATTTCGGTTCGTGCCTTCAACGGCCTTCAGAACGCCGACATCAAGTATATCGGCGAACTCGTGCAGCGCACCGAGCAGGACATGCTCAGGATCAAGAACTTCGGCCGCAAGTCGCTTAACGAAATCAAGGAAGTCCTGGCCGACATGGGGCTTTCGCTCGGGATGCGGCTCGAGAATCTGCCGGCGCGCAGCGAACTCGACAAGATGTGGGAGGAGCACGAGCGGCGCGAGTCGGCCTGACGACTCGATTAGCCGGCGTATTCGGAGCGAATCATGCGTCACCTCAATCAGGGGAGAAAGTTAAACCGGACCTCGGCCCATCGTAAGGCCCTGTTCCGCAATATGTTCGTGGCCCTGCTGCGCAGCGGACGTATCAGGACGACCGACGCCAAGGCCAAGGAGCTCAAGCGGGTGGCCGACAGGATGGTGACGCTCGGAAAGCGCGGCGATCTGGCCGCGCGCCGGCGCGCCTTCGATTTCATCCGCTCGCATCAGCTCGTCAAACGGTTGTTCGACGAACTGGCGCCGCGCTTCAACGGCCGCAACGGCGGCTACACCCGGGTGGTCAAGTTCGGATTCCGCCGAGGCGACGCCGCGCCCCTTTCGATAATCGAATTCGTGGGCGGCGAGGAACAGACGAAGCCGAAAAAGCGCCGTCGCCGCAAGGAACAGCCTGCCGAGGGCGGCGAGCAACGCGCAGCCGCGGGCGCCTGACCGCGGTAATCCGCAAAATCCGTTTTCAGCCGAAGGCCCGCGAAATCGCGGGTCTTTGTTTTTGCACGAGTTCCGAGCCGGGTCCCGACCTGCCGTCTCGCGCTGGGCGCGGACCGATAGCGCGGGGGTTTTGAGCGGCCTCACGCTTCAGTGGCCGTCGATTCCGCCGCCGCTCGTCAAGGCAGCAACTCGATGATCTTCGCCCGAAGCGCGATATGCGCGCTCTTGTACCCCGACAGGATCCCGTCTTCGAAGTTCCACTGCGGGTTGTCGCGAAGGTCGGGGAAATCCTGCGGGTTGCGGATGTCCTCGGCGGTTATCCCCGGATGGAGCCGCCGCGCCATCTCCAGCACCTTCTTCTCCTGGTACTCGACAAGCTCGATCATGAGCCTGTCCACCATCGCAAGCGTTTCGCCCGTCACCGAAGCCATGGCCGTATCCTAACCGCGGCTGCCGCCGCAGCGCCATATCCGGCTGCCGGGCGGCGATTCGAAAATTCGCCCGCCAACCGATGCTTTGATAGACTTTCATCCGGGCCTCCACTGAAACCTTCGGGAATTCAAAATGGCAAATGAACTCATAAAGCCCGAGAAATTTTTCCTGAGCCGGTTTGGGATGACCGAGTCGGTTCTTGATTTGATCCTTGGCGCCGCGCTCGAGCGCAAGGCCGACTACGCCGACCTTTATTTCGAATACCGCAACGCCGAGGCGCTCGCTCTGGAAGACTCGATGGTGAATCACACGAGCAAGAGCGTGAGCCAGGGCGTCGGCGTGCGGGTGTGCTCCGAGGACCGCACCGGCTACGCCTATTCCGACGAGGTCACGGTGGACACGATGCGCCTTGCGGCCGAGAACGCGCGCGCAATCGCCGAGGAAACGGGCCGCGCCGTCGCGCCGGTGCACGTCGGGGCGCTCGTCAAGCGGCACAACCTCTACGACCTTGAGAGCACGCCGCTCGACGTGCCGGTCGAAGAGCGCGCCCGGATGCTTTCCGAAATCGACAAGCTCGCCCGCGCCTACGATCCGCGGGTGAAGAAAGTGATGGCCTCGTTCGCCGCCGAGCGCAAGGTCGTCATGGTCGTGACGAGTGAAGGCAAAATCGCTGCCGATCTTCAGCCGCTATGCCGCCTGAGCGTTACAGTTATCGCCGAGGACGGTCAGAACCGCCAGGTCGGCACCTACGGCGGTGGAGGGCGCGTCGAGTGGCGCTATTTCCTCGAGGGCGAGAAATGGCGCGAATATACGTGCGAAGCGGCCCGCCAGGCGATCGTCAATCTCGACGCGGTTGACGCGCCCGCCGGCGAGATGGTGGTCGTGCTCGGCCCGGGATGGCCGGGAATCCTGTTGCACGAGGCGATCGGACACGGACTCGAAGGCGACTTCAACCGAAAGGGCGTCTCGGCTTTCTCGGGAAAAATCGGCCAGCGCGTCGCAAGCGAGCTGTGCACGGTTATCGACGACGGCACGATCGTGAACCGCCGCGGCAGCCTCAACGTGGACGACGAAGGCACGCCGACCACCCGCACCGTGCTTATCGAGAAGGGTATCCTGCGCGGCTACATGCAGGACCGCCTGAACGCCCGGCTCATGAAGATGGAGCCGACCGGCAACGGCCGGCGCGAAAGCTTCGCCCATCAGCCGATGCCCCGGATGACGAACACGTTCATGCTCGCTGGCGACAGCACGCCTGAGGACGTCATAAAATCGGTCAAGCACGGGCTTTACGCGGTCAGTTTCGGCGGAGGCCAGGTCGATATAACCAACGGCAAGTTCGTCTTTTCGGCGAGCGAGGCCTACCTGATCGAGGACGGCCACGTAACCCGCCCGGTCAAGGGCGCGACGCTTATCGGCAACGGCCCCGACGTGCTGACGCGGGTCACGATGGTGGCGAACGACCTGAAGCTCGACTCGGGTATCGGGACCTGCGGCAAGGACGGGCAGTCGGTGCCTGTCGGCGTCGGACTTCCGACTATCCGGATCGACGGCATCACGGTTGGCGGCACGCGCGCCTAACGTGGCGACTAATTAATTTGCTCCACAGCACCCGTCATCCTGAGCGAAGCGAAGGATCTCATGCCAACCAATGTCCGGTGGATCGAGATTCTTCGCTGTGCGGACTCCGCTCAGAATGACGCGGCGGCTTGCAATGCGTTTACTTTCAACCCGGCACACTCGAAGCTGAGGATTCGCGATGGCGGAGATGGATTTGGGACTTGCCCAGTGGGCGCTCGAAGAGGCGAAGAGATGCGGCGCGACCGCGGCCGAGGTGCTGATGATCGGCGCGGAATCGCTGTCGGCCCGCGTCAGGCTCGGCGAAATCGAGCATCTGAAGAGTTCGCGCGAGCGCCGGCTCGGGATTCGCGCCTTCGTCGAGCATCGCTCGGCAACGTCCTCGACGGCCGAGATTGAACGCGGTTCGCTCGCCGAGTTTATCGCCCAAACCGTGGAACTCGCGCGGCTGACGGCGCCCGATCCATGGTCGGGCCTTCCCGAGCCCGCGCTTCATCCTTCCACGTTTCCAAACCTCAAGCTCGCCGACGAAGAGCACGGCATAATCCAGGCGTCCAAGGCGCTCGAACTGGCGCGCGCGGCCGAGTACGCGGCGCTCAAGTGTGACAACCGGATAAAGAATTCCGAGGGCGCCGAGTTCGATTCGGGCCGCTACCACGTGACGTTCGCGAACAGCCAGGGCTTCGCCGGTGAATACTCGGGCACCTCGTACAGCCTGAGCGCGATGCCGATTGCGCAGGACGAGAGCGGAATGCAAATCGGCTACTGGTACACGGCCAACCGGATGTTCGACAAGCTCGAACAGGCGGATTCGATCGGAGCGACGGCCGCCAAACGCGCGCTTCGCCGCCTCGGCGCGCGGAAAATCGGCACTACGCGCGCGCCCGTCATCTTCGACCCGGACATGGCCGCCGGACTGATACGCTCGCTTGCGGGTGCGGCTTCGGGAACGTCGCTTTACAAGAGCGCGTCGTTCCTGCTCGACCGGCTCGGCCATCAGGTCGCTTCGGCGAACGTGACGATCGTGGACGACGGCACGATGCCTTCGGGGCTGGCCTCGAGGCCGTTCGACGGCGAGGGCCTCGCCACCAACCGCAAGAACCTGGTCGAGAAGGGCGTGCTCAAGACCTACCTGCTCGACAGCTATTCGGCGCGAAGGCTCGGCCTTGCGCCCACTGGCAACGCCTCGCGCTCGGTCGGGCAGCCGCCGGGCGTGAGCCCGAACAATCTTTACCTCGAACCGGGTCCGTACACGCCCGAGCAGATAATCGGCTCGGTCAAGCGCGGGCTATATGTGACGGATTTGATCGGCTTCGGCGTGAACGCGGTGACTGGCGATTACTCGCGCGGCGCGTCGGGAATGTGGATCGAGGACGGGCAGCTAGCCTACCCGGTGCAAGAGATCACGATTGCGGGAAATCTGAAGGAGATGTTCATGTCGATCGAGATGATCGGAAACGATCTTGTGTGGCGCTCGGCGATTGTCTCGCCGACCATCAAGATTGCGGAGATGACGATCGCGGGAGCGTGACAGAAGGCTGGCTCTTAGAAATTTTCCCGGATGATTTTTGTCAGTTGCTTCAGTGCTTCGGGTGAGAAGCGGATAGACTGACTCACCTTGCCGGGTATTTTCCGGTTTTCGGAGCCGTAAGTATCGATCTGGAGCATCCGGATTCCCTCGGACTCGACGATGGAGTACGTACCCTCCGCGTCGGTGTGCCGAGAGCCATTCTCGAGAACTCGCGGCTTCAGCTCCCGTAATATCGCCACCGAGCAATCACCCCCTTCGAGCTTCGCGTTCGGTCCGCTCCTTCTCGTCTGACGAAATCGTGGGTGCCCAACAGTAGGGACAACCCCTGCCGTCGGACAGCGGCATCGCCCACTCCTCGCACTGGAAGCACCAGCGCTTTTCCGCGTCCCGTCTGCCTAGGCCACGGCCTGTGCTTCGCTTCGCTGGCTGTGCCGAGGTCGGTCGCATACGATTGCTCAATCCCTCCTGAAGAAGGAGCGGAACAGGCGGACCAGGTAGCGCCAGAAGTTGAGCAGGATTCCCTGGCGCGCGACCTTGCCGACCGCGTGCGCCTTCAGTTCCGCCTCCGCCGCGGCGAAGAACTGCCCGAGCATCATCTTGGCGGCGCTGTCGATCATCCGCTGCCCGACCTGCATCAGCGGCCCGCCGATCTGCACGTCACCCGCGTAGCGCACCAGCGTCTCGTCGGGCGCCTTCGCCTCTAGATCGAGCGTGCCCGAGCCGCGCACGAAGCCCTGCTTGCCCTTGCCGTCGACGTTCATCTTCCGATCTTCGGGCGCGCGCTTGTCCTCGAGCTTGAGCTTGCCCGAGTAAACACCCTTGACCGAGGCGATGCCGACGTTGATGGTGCCGGCGTATTCGTCGGGGCCGAGAATTTCCAGCTTTTCGCATCCCGGGATTAGCCGTGAGAGGCGCTCCGGGTCGTTGAACAAGGCCCAGACCTGTTCACGCGGTGCGGGAAGATGCTGTTCGCCTGCGATTTTCATCGTGGAGGCAACTTAAACCCGAGTTTTTGGAACGCCGGCGCCGGCTCAGCCCTTGGCGCGCGCGGCGGCCTGTTCGATTGCGCGCCTGGTATAGACGCGCGCGAGTTCGGAGCGGAATTCGCTCGACGCATGGATGTCCGAGAGCGCATCGGCGCCGTCGGTCACGTGTGCAGCGGCCTGGGCTATCGCGTCGCGCCCTTTGCCAGCAAGGGCCGATTCGACTGCCTTGGCGCGAAACGCCTTGGCACAAAGGCCCGTGACTCCCACCCGCACGGTCTTGAAGTTTCCTTTGCCGTCGAGCGCGACCGTCGCGGCGACCCCGACCAGCGCAAAGCCGGAAGCGGGCTGGCGATGCTTCAGGTAAACGCCGCCGGCGCCCTCAGCAAGTGGAGCGAAGCTCACCGCCGTCACTATCTCGCCGGGTTGCGCCGCCGTCGTCATCAGGTCGATGAAGAACCCGTCGGCCTTGACCGTGCGCGAGCCCGATTCGCTTTCAAGGCGTACTTCGCCGTCGAGCGCGAGGACTGCGGCCGGATAGTCGGCGGCCGGGTCGGCGTGGGCGAGGCTTCCGCCGAGCGTTCCGCGGTTTCGCACCTGGACGTCGCCGATGAGCGCGGCGCATTCGGCGAGCGGGCCGAGTTTGCGGCGCACGAGGTCCGAGGTTTCGACCTCGGCGTGAGTGGTGGCGGCGCCGATCACGATTTTTCCGCCTTCCTCGCGGATACCGGAAAGCTCGCGGAGCGAGCCGATATCGATAAGATGGGCTGGCGTCGCCAGCCGCATCTTCATCATCGGGACCAGGCTATGGCCGCCGGCGAGCAGCTTGGCGTCGTCGCCGAACTGCCGCAGCATGGAGAGCGCCTCCTTCACGGAGGCGGCGCGATGGTATTCGAACGAAGCTGGAAACATGGGTCCTAAGCCTTCTTCGCGTTACGGATCGCGTTCCAGATTTTCTCGGGCTTGAGCGGCATGTCCAGATGCCGTATCCCGAGCGGTTTGAGTGCGTCGAGCACCGCGTTGACGGCGCACGGCGTCGAGCCGATGGTGCCCGCCTCGCCGACGCCCTTCACGCCGAGCATGTTGACCGGCGTGGGCGTGACGGTGTTGGCGCAGTCGAAGTGCGGCAGCATGTCGGCCTTGGGCACCGCGTAGTCCATCAGGCTTGCCGTGACAAGCTGGCCGTTTTCGTCGTAAACGACTTCCTCGTATAGCGCCTGCGCGATTCCCTGCGCGATACCGCCGTGGACCTGTCCGTCCACCAGAAGCGGACTGATGATCTTTCCGCAATCGTCCACCGCGACGTACTTGAGGAACTTCACGACGCCGGTTTCGCGATCGACTTCGACCACCGCGACATGGGTGCCGAACGGGAACGTGCATGACGACGGTTCGTAGAAGGTCGTCGCTTCAAGCCCCGGCTCGACGCCCGGAATCGGCATCTTGTAGCCGTAGGCCGCATCGACGATGTGCTGCAGCGGGAGCGAGCGTGACGCGTCGGTCGCCAGAGCGATCGTGCGTTGGCTGAAGACGAGCTGGTCGGGCGGCACTTCCATCATGGTGGAAGCGATTTTCTTCATTTTGTCCTGAAGCTTCTGCACCGTGAGCATCAGGGCCGGTCCGCCCACCGTGGTGCCCCGGCTCCCGAACGTGCCAATACCGTACTGCACCTGCGCGGTATCGCCATGGACCACGACCACGTCGTCG
>JAJYMR010000121.1 GCA_021786815.1 Deltaproteobacteria bacterium | reverse complement strand
GGGTGTCTCGCGCGACCGTGTTTACGCGGCGCTCATTGAATTTCCCGGATGGACGGAGCGTCCGACTTTGGACTTCCCGCGCAAACCGGACAGGCGCTCCGCAGGCTCGCGGTCCAACGGATCGCGGCTGGATCCATGAAAAAAGCCAAATGCCACCGTCGATTTTAGCCAAGATTCGCGCGGATTCGAGATAAGCAATGGGATTCTCTAGTCGTCAACTTGGATTTTGGCTGGCCGTGCTGTTGACGCTTTCGGTCGCCGGATGCGCCAACGTAAGCTACCGCGACGCTGCTTCACGTCCCTTCTTCCAGAAGCCTTATTACGTCGCCAGTCACGGCCGAAAGACCTGGTGGGACCGGTTGATCGAGCTTGACCCGGGCGAGGCGAAGGTCAAGGTCACGCCTGAGTTCCTGAAAAATCCGCCCGAGCGAATAGCGGTTCTGCCGTTCGTCGATGAAGGCACCGCGCAATACGTGGTGGACAAACTGCCCATCACCATGCGCGACCGCGAGGAGCGCGAGCGATGGGCATGGACCGACGCCCAGCGCCTGCGCCATTACATGGTCGGTTACCTGGCCACGCGCGAGTTTATCGTTCTGAATACGATTGGAATCGACGCTGTGCTGGCCGCTCACGGTATCCGCAGCGGCACCGAACTCGCCAAGGTGAGTCCGCAGACGCTCGGCCGATGGCTGCATGCCGACGCGGTGGTCTATGGCACCGTCACCCATTACGAGGCCTACTATTTTTTCCTGGTCTCGGCTGAACAGGTTTCGATGAAGGGCCGGTTCGTTTCAACGCGCGACGGCCACACCTTGATAAGCTTCAATGGCGGCCGTTATCACGTCAACCCGATGCCGGCGATCGATCCGATAGACATGATGCTCAATTCGGCGCAGACGCTGATGGATATGCGCGACATCAATATCGCGCGGGCCGAAGACGAAGCGTGCCGCGAGGTCGTCATCAGGATTCCCCGCTCGAAGATCCTGCGTCAACGGCTGATCGAGCAGGCGCTCGAAAATGAATCGGGGCAGGCGGCGCCGACAACGGCGCCTTCAACGGCGTCGTCGGGCGGCTCCGGCCCCCATGCAGGCGAAAAGCCCTTGGCAACCACGCGCGCCGATGTGGTAACAAAGGCCGCATGGGGACAATCCGCTTTCCCGAGGGCTTTCTCTGGGGCACAGCCAGCGCCTCGTACCAGATCGAAGGCGCCTGGAATGAAGACGGCAAAGGCGAATCTGTCTGGGACCGCTTCTGCCATACCCCCGGCAAGATAAAAAACGGCGATACAGGTGACGTCGCGTGCGATTTCTACCATCGCTACGCCGAGGACATCGCGCTGATGGCCGAGATGGGCCTCAACGCGGCGCGCATATCGCTAAGCTGGCCGCGAATCATGCCCGAAGGACGCGGCTCGGTTAACCGCAAGGGAATCGACTTCTACAACCGCGTGATCGACGAACTCTTGCGGCGCGGGCTCACGCCCTTCGTCACGCTTTACCACTGGGACCTGCCTCAGACGCTCGAGGACGGCGGCGGATGGCCGAAGCGCGAGCTTGCGGGATTGTTCCGCGACTACGCGGAAGTGGTCGCGCGCAACTTCGGCGATCGCGTAAAGCACTGGATCGTCTTCAACGAGCCGTGGGTCTTCACCATCCTGGGCTACCTGACCGGCATCCATGCCCCAGGGCGCCGCGAGCCGATGGAAGCGCTCAAGGCCACGCACGTGGTCAGCCTTGCGCAAGGGATGGCGGTGCGGACGATTCGGGAGAACGCAAAGCCCGAGGCGGTCGGAACCGCCTTCAGCATGCAACCGTGCTATCCCAAGAAAGACTCGCCCGAAGATCGCGCCGCAGCCGAGCGCTTCAGCCAATTTCTCAACTTCTGGTTCCTCGAACCCGTGATGAACGGGCGCTATCCGGAAATCTTCATGACGGGAACCAGCGAGGCGCTGCTGGAAATCAAACCAGGCGACCTCGAAGTCGTAAGGGCTCCTCTCGATTTCATCGGAATCAACCTGTACTCGCGGATGTTTGTCGCCCACGACCATACCGAGCCCAACTTGGGAGCGCGCCAGGCGCCCGCGAGCGAAGGCGCGGAAGTAACGGACTTCGGATGGGAAGTCTATCCACGCGCGCTCTCGGAAATGATCCTGAGCGTCACGCGTGAGTACGGCCGGCTCCCGATTTATATCACGGAGAACGGATGTTCCTACGGCGAAGGGCCGGGACCCGACGGCAGGGTCCATGATCACAGACGGACAAGTTTCCTCAAGCGATATATCGGCGAGGTGGGCCGGGCGCTCGAGCAAGGAGCCGACGTGCGCGGCTACTTCCAGTGGACATTCACCGACAATTTCGAGTGGGCCGAGGGGTTTTCCCAGCGTTTCGGGGCCGTGCATTGCGACTTCGACTCGCAAAAGCGGACCGTCAAGGAAAGCGGCCACTGGTATTCCGCTCTCGCGCGCTCGAACACGCTCGAAACCGACAAATAGCGAGGCTGCCGAGA
>JAJYMR010000021.1 GCA_021786815.1 Deltaproteobacteria bacterium | reverse complement strand
CCATCATCATCAGCCACGCGCTGCCGAAGGAGATTGAATCCTTCGACCTCGTCGATGGCGTGTGGGTGGCGCATCCGCGTGTTGCCATCCCGCTCGCAACGAGCCTTCGCCAATCGCTCGTTGAGCTTGCCACGGCCCGGCAGGCGTCCGACGGCCAACAGACCAAGATGGAGATGGTCTATCAGTACCTGACCGGTCCGCGGTTTCGTCAGCGCGTGCAGGCCATCGTCGAGGCGTTTTCCTCGATGCAGGAAGACCTCGTCAAGGAAAAGAAAGCGATTATGAAGCAATGGGCGAAGCGCGAAGAGCAGATCGAGCGCGTGATGCAGTCCACAGTCGGCATGTACGGCGATCTGCAAGGCATCGCCGGCAAAACGCTCCAGGAGATCGAGGGCCTGGATCTTCCCGCCTTGACGGACGATCGCGAGGAGTAGGGCCGTTCATTGGATCAACCGCGCGAAAGGGGGTAGCGAAAAGTGCGGCTTGCCGAAATAAAGCTGGCAAATTTTAGGGCTTACAAGGCCGAGACCGCCATCACGATAGACCCGCTAACGGTCATAATTGGCTGAAACGATTCGGGCAAATCGTCGATACTCGGAGCTCTGGACGTCTTTTTCAACGACGCGCTAATCGGAAGTGACGACTGCTGCGTGGCTGCCCAACTATGACCGGCAGATTAAGGAGTGGACAAACCGCGGCTGCACAGCGTGGGCGACCTCAAAACGTGAGCTTGAAAATTACCTGCATCCGTCGGCCATACGCAGCGAGGCTGCGGGATATACGGGGAAGGGCGAAGATTTCGAGGACGTCCCGGCGTTGTTCGCTGAAGCGGTTCATAGCGCCGCGCCGGCAACAACTCCGTGGGCCACGCTCCCAGAGGAAAAGCGGCGAGACAAAATATCGGCGGCGAAGAGAAGACTGAACACCGAGTGCGTTGGCCGAATGACGCCCGAGTTGTTAAAGGAGGTGGACCGGAACGACGACATTCGGACTTGGTTGCGCGCCATCGAGCAGGCCTTGCGCTGAGTTGTAGGTATGCACCGGAACCGTCCTGCGCCGCTCGCGCACTCGGCAGGCGGCGCCGTGCAGACTACCCCACCATCGCCGAGCGTCTCCGCCACCACGCGTAGAGCGGCGGGAGCATCAGGAATACCACAGACACCTCGGTGAGCATCCCGCCGACGACCGGCGCAGCGATTCGCCGCATCAGCGACGAGCCCGTCTCATGTCCCCAGAAAATCGGCAGAAGACCGAAGATCAGGAGCGACAGCACCATCAGGCGCGGCCTTAACCTGCGCAGCGCGCCGCGCGTGACTGACGCTTCGATTTCGCCGGCCGTCAGCCGCGCTCCCTTGTTCCGCGCGGCCTGTTCGGTGTCCTTTATTATGTAGATGAGCATCACGACGCCGCCTTCGACCGCAAACCCGATCAAAATGAGCATCCCCATCCACGCCGCGATACTCATGTTGTAGCCGAGCAGGTATATCGCCCATATTCCGCCGGAGGCGGCGAACGGCAGGCAGAGCATCACGATGGCCGACTCGGCGGCGGCTCCGAAATTCAGATACAGCACGAAGAAAGTGATGAGCAGCGCTATCGGCGTCACCACCGAAAGGCGCTTTATCGCTTCCTGAAGATAGAGGTATTCGCCGCTCCACACCATCGAGTAACCCCGCGGCAGTTTCAGATCGGCAAGCGCGGCGTTGGCGTTTCGAACATAGGTGCCGATATCCGTGTCGGGAAGCAGGTCGATGTAGATCCAGTTGGTGAGCCGCCCGGCTTCGGTCTTGACCGCCGTCGGTCCTGTCGTGCTTTCGATCTCGGCGACCTGCGAGAGCGGCACCTGCGCCCCCGATTGCGTGTAGATGTCCACGCGCCCGAGCGCCTCGCGGCTGTCGCGCAACTCGCGCGGGTACCTGACGTTGACC
Organism: Deltaproteobacteria bacterium; assembly: GCA_021786815.1. Taxonomy (GTDB): domain Bacteria; phylum Desulfobacterota; class Binatia; order Binatales; family Binataceae; genus DTIX01. The sequence goes on along the minus strand of JAJYMR010000021.1, from coordinate 585 downwards.
GGGTAACGTTCCGCGCCCTCGACGGTGGTCGTCACGTTGAGGCCGCCGATCGCAAGCTGGACCGCGTCTTCGACGTCCTTGACGGTGAGGCCGTAGCGAGCGGCCTCGCGCCGATGGATGTGGAAGTTGATGTAGTTGGCTTCATACACGCGATCCGAAAGCACGCTTCGAGTGCCGGGCATCGTGCGCAGCCGCTCCTCGATTGAGCGGCCGATGTTCTCCAGGGTTTTCAGGTCGTCGCCGAGCAGCTTCAGCCCGAGCGTCGTCTTGACGCCGGTGTTGACGTTGTCGACGCGCTCCTTGATAGGCATGCTCCAGGCGTTGATTATTCCCGGAAAGCGAAGCGCGTGGTCCATCTCGGTGACGAGCCGGTCGGGCGTCATCCCGGCGGGCCATCGCTCGCGCGGCTTTAGCTTGATGAGAATCTCGCCCATGTAGAGCGAGACCGAATCGGTTGCCGTTTCCGCGCGGCCCATCTTTCCAAGCACGTGTTCGACCTCGGGAAAGTGCATCAGGATACGGTCGGCGCGTTGCAGCAGCAGCTTGGACTGGGTGACGGAAATGCCGGGATAGGCGGTCGGCGCA
>JAJYMR010000204.1 GCA_021786815.1 Deltaproteobacteria bacterium | reverse complement strand
GAGTGACGCGGCGGAAAAACTCTGCGGCCAAGGGAACGTGATAAACTCTTTACGAGCACGTCTCAAGGGAGCGCAGTCTGATTTCATTCAAACGCGCGAAATCGCTGAAGAAATCCGAAGCGGTGCACGCGACTGCGTCGTAGTCGAAAACCATGACTTTTTCATCGATAGCTCTCGTTGGCTCTGGAAGCGGTCCAGCGCGATCGCCGTTGCACCGCGCGGTTGTGCGTTTGACCCGCATTGACGCCGATGTTACCGACGGCAAACGATAGACTAATGATGCGCGGTAACGACAAATCCAAAGAGCTCTCACGGCGCGCCTCGCGGCGAATCCCCGGCGGTGTTAACTCGCCGGTTCGCGCATGGTCGGCCGTCGGCGGAACCCCGATTTTCATCGAGTCGGCCTCGGGCGCACGACTCGTCGATGCGGACGGAAACAGTTTCGTCGATTACGTCGGCTCCTACGGGCCCGCGATCCTCGGACATGCGCATCCACAGGTCGCGGCCGCGCTTGGCGAGCAGGCTCGCAAGGGCCTCGGCTACGGCGCCACTATCGAACTCGAAGTCGAGCTTGCGGAGAAAATCGGCACGGCAATTGCCGCAGCCGAAAAAGTGCGCCTGGTGAGTTCCGGAACCGAGGCCGCGATGACTGCTATTCGAATTGCACGCGCGGCCACCGGACGCACCAAGATAATCAAGTTCGACGGATGCTATCACGGCCATAGCGACGGGTTGTTGGTTCGCGCGGGCTCCGGTGGAATGACGCTCGCCATCCCGAACAGCGCGGGCGTTCCGCAAGCCGTTGCCGCGATGACTTCCGTTGCCAGGTTCAACTCGCTCGAGAGCGTCGGCGGATGCTTCGAGGCCAACCCCGACGGTGTCGCCGCGGTGATTGTCGAACCGGTTGCGGCCAACATGGGTGTGGTCGTCCCGATGCCGGGTTTTCTCAAAGAGCTTGCCGCGGCCGCGCGCCGGTACGGCGCACTGCTCATCTGCGACGAGGTCATAACCGGATTCCGGCTTTGCCACGGCTCGATTGCGGAAAAATACGGTGTCGCGCCCGACCTCCTGGTGCTGGGCAAAGTGATCGGCGGCGGAATGCCGATAGGTGCGGTCGCCGGACGCGCCGATCTTCTCGACCTGCTCGCTCCTGCTGGACCCGTCTATCAGGCTGGCACGCTGTCAGGAAATCCGCTCTCGGTGCGCGCGGGCCTCGAAACGCTCGGGCTGCTTTCCGTGCCCGGAACCTACGAGCGCCTCGACACGCTAGGCGCCCGGCTTGGCAACGGGCTTGCCGACGCGCTGAAACGCTCGGGCGTCCCGGGATGCGTCAACCGGGTTGGCTCGCTGGCGACGATGTTTCTCGGCCCGAACGCCGTTTGCGAGGCCGATGACGCCCGCCGCAGCGATACCGCGCGCTTCGCCACCTACTTCCATCAGATGCTCGAACGTGGAATATATCTTCCACCGTCGCAGTTCGAAGCGATGTTCGTGTCGCTCGCACACTCGGAGGCCGATATCGACCAGACCGTCGAGGCAGCGAATCAGGCGCTCGGCGCGCTCGCCGCGGCCTGAAGGAGATTGCCGGTCGCGATGGCGTCGCAACGCGGCACGTGGGCTCGATGGTTGGCCGTCGGGCTGGACATGGCGATGCTACCGGCCGCGGGCGCGCTGATCGGCCACTATGCGGACCTGCACTTCGGAACCGACCCGATTCTGACCCTCGTCTTCTGCCTGTTCGGGGTGGTCGCCGGATTCATCGAACTGATCCGCACTGCGAAGGAGATGCAGCAGGACTAGATGACGTTTTCGTTCGGCGTTCCAACTATAGGCGCCATCCAGCGCACCAATATCGCGCTCGTGGCCGCGTCAGTCGGCATTCTTGCCCTTGCGGGGCTGCGCGACGTCGCCTTCGGATGCCTGGTTGGCGGGGCTATCATTATCGTGAACCTTTACCTGCTGGCGATACTCGGCAGGTTTATGATTTCGATGGCCTCGGCGGGTGGCGGCGCGCGCGGCGGGCTCGGTATGCTCGTGCTTCCGCTCAAGCTTTTGATTTACGCCGCGCTCATCTACCTGGTGCTTCACCAGGTTCACGTGGAGCCGGGTCGCTTCGGCGTGGGCTTCGGCCTGGGTATCTTGACTCAGTTGATAGCGGTAGCTATTGAGACGGGTCGAGCTTCGCTCCGAGGCGTCACCACGTAAGGCGCTCGTCTTCCGGAGGACTGTTTGCAGGCGAACATTAACTTCCTCGAGATGCTCGGGGGCGGAAAAGTCCCCGCAGTGCTGGTTGGCACGTGGCTCGTGATGGGCATCCTGCTCGTGTTCGGCTTTTTGGCCGGACGCGCGCTCAAACGTGCCGGAGAAAACGTCGTTCCTGACGAAAAGATCGGCGTCGGCTCGATCGCCGAGATTTTCGTCGAGTGGATGGACGGCTTCGTCAACGACGTCGTTCAATTGCACGAGTACCGCGGTCTGGTGCCCTTCTTCGGAAGCCTGTTCGTGTTCATCCTGCTTGCGAATTTCCTTGGCCTGATACCAGGGATGGAACCGCCGACGGCCGACTCGGACCTGACCTTCGCGCTCGGCACGATAAGCCTTTTCTATTTCATCTTCTGGGGATTTCGGAAAAACGGCTTCGGCTACCTGAAGAGTTTTCTTGGCCCCTTGCCGCTGCTGGCGCCGCTGATGCTGCCGATCGAGGTGGCCGACAACCTGTTCCGGCCGTTCTCGCTCGGGCTCCGTCTTTTCGCGAACATGTTTGCCGACCATCAGGTGCTCGGCATCGCCACCGAGCTAACCAAGGTCGGGATACCGCTTCTGTTCTACGCGCTCGGCTCGATCGTCTGCATAATACAAGCGATCATTTTCGTGGTGCTCTCGATGGCGTACGTGCGGCTCGCGGCCAGCCACGAGCATTGAGTTGATTCGCGGCTCGGGAAAGCGCTCGCAAACTAATACGGTTATATTCGCGTGCAGACCAATCCTCGCCGGAGCAACCGGGGTGGCAGAGGACAGAGGAGAGGGCTTGGGCTGGATCGGATGCGCGCGGGAAAACGAGGAGGAACTCGCATGATTCGACGTCTCTCAACCATCCTGGGCGCGGCCACCGCGCTCGTACTCGCCTCGCCACTGCTCGCGATGGCGCAGGAAGCGGCGGGCGCCGCGGCGACGGGAGCCCCGTCGGGCGCGCTCAAGGCGGGACTTATCGCGCTCGCGGCCAACATCGGTATCGGCGTTGCGGCAGCGGGATGCGGACTTGGCCAGGGCAAGCTCGGCGCCTCCGCGATGGAATCGATCGGACGCAATCCGAACAGCGCCGGCCGCATTTTCGTTCCGATGATCGTCGGACTCGCGTTTATCGAAGCGCTGACCCTTTACAGCCTGGTCATGGCGTTCATCCTTCAGGCCAAGATGTAAGCGACTCGATTCGAAACGGTCTTCAACCATGAAGCGGGGCTTCGCAACTACGAAGCTCCGCTTCGTTTTTTGTGTTGCGGAATCGCGACAGCAGTAAGCGAACCAGCGTTTAGTCGGAGCGCTTTGTGCCTTTGAGAACGTCGAATGGGGCGCGCCGACGGTCGCGTCTTAAGAGAACGTACGTCGCGCCCCCGCCGCCGTCCGAGGGTCTTGCGCTCGTAAACGCGAGTACGTGCGAGCCGATCATTCCGTGCGACAGCCATTCGGCGGTCGCATGCTTGAGCACCGGATGCCCGCCCGGCGAACGAAGCCCGCGCCCGTGAACAACCAGCACCGTGCGCAACCCGGTTCGCACGCTGTCCTGGATGAAGGCGGCAAGCGCTTGGCGCGCGGCCGGCTGCGTCATACCGTGCAGGTCGATATGGCTCTGCAGCGCAAACTCGCCGCGCCTTAGCCGGCTCACCAGCCGCGGGTCGATTCCGACCCGCGCGCCCTCGACGTATTCCTCGGTCTCGGTAATGTCGAAGGTCCCCTGGCCCGACACCAAATCGTAAAGCTGTGCGAGTACTTCCGATTCCTCGCTGACCACGGCATGGCTCACCTCGGGTTTCACCGGGACGCGGCTTCCTCCGCCGAGCGGACGAACCCCACGATAGGCTTCGAGCAGCGCCGACTCGTCGTCGGCCGCCGGCGCGCTGTCGCCAGCCGAAGACGGGGGCGTCGGATGCGCGGTGGGCTGTTTCCTCGTCGGCGCGGGCGCGGGCTCAGGCGATTGCGTGCGGTTCGACGTTGCTCGTTCCCCCAGAATCTTTTTTAGATCCTTGAAAGGCGAAGAAAAGCCGGCTGCGGAGGCCTTTGCCGGACGATTCTCGCGGCTTTGGGTGCGTTTGTTCTTTTTCCTGCGCATGGTCAAGAGCCTGCGTGACAGGATTGCGTCATTGTAGCTGAAAAGGGCGCGACTTTTATGCGCTGTGGTACTACACTCGATTAAAGCCGGCTCGTGGTTCGTGGCCGTTGCACCGGATTTCACTATGCGCAGGGTTCTTCTAATCGTCGGTGTCCTGGTCCTGATCCTGTTGGTGATAGTCGGCGGCCTGTTCTTCTACGCAGCCTCCAACCTGAACTCGATTATCGCGCAGAACCGCGATTACCTGCTCGCGAAGGTCAGCGATTCGCTCGGGCGCAAGGTCGAGGTCGGCGCCATCAAGGTGAAGCTCGGATGGGGTATCGCGGCGGACTTGAGGGACGTGAAGATCGCCGACGATCCCGCCATCTCGAAGCAGCCTTTCGTCCAGGCGCGCGACGTTTACGCCGACCTCGAATTTCTGCCTCTGCTTTCGAGAGAGCTCGATGTGACCAAGGTTGTCCTTGCGAGCCCGGAAGTGCGAATAATCCGCACCGCCTCCGGCGAGCTCAATATTTCGACGCTGGGCAAACACGGGAGCGCGCCCGCACACGGCGATGCGAAAGAGCCCCCCGCAAAGACGGGCGCGGCACCCGAAAAACCGGCGAAACCTCTGGCGACCGCGCCGGTCACGGCGGCGAGACCCGAATCCGCGGGCCCATCGGGCGCCGCTTCGATTGTGTCCGAAATTTTTGTACGAAGCTTCGAGGTGGACAGCGGCCGGATCTTCTACGAAGACCGCTCGACGCGCCAACCGCCGGTCACGATAAACGACGTCGACCTCCTGGTGCAGGATTTTGCCTTTCGTCGGCCGTTTCACCTTCAATTGAAGCTGGCGGCTTTCGGCCAGAAGCAGAATCTGCGCCTGGTTGGCGTCGTGGGGCCGCTCGGCGAAGGCCAAATCGACGTCGCAAAGGTTCCGCTTCAGCTCAAGACCACGGTTGGACCTTTACTTCTGGCCGACCTTCGGCGCATCGGGCCGCTTGCTGGCAAAATTCCCGACAAGCTCGTGCTTACAGGTCCGGTTACGCTCGCCGCGACCGCGCGAGGCTCGCTCGAGGTGCTCGGCTTCAGCGCGAGCAGCGATCTGAGCGGCGATCAGGTCGCATGGGGCGACGTTTTCAGCAAGCCCGCCGACGTTCCGTTCAAAGTCGCGCTCGACGGTTCGCGCCGGGGAAGCAAACTTGCAATATCCCGCGCGACGATGACGCTCGCCGACCTCGACTTGAAAGCGACACAGGTCCGATTCGGCCAGGGCGCGCTTGGTGCGCGGCTCGATACCAACCGTTTCGCGCTTGCGCCGATTGCGAAGCTGATACCGGCGGCCACGAAGTATGGCCCTGCGGGCGACGCGGAGATGCACACCGACTTGTCGCTTGCGGGTGGAAAGCCCAGTGCCAAGGGAACGATTACGCTTGCGAACGTCTCGGTCACGCAATCGGGCCAGAGCAAGCCGATGGTAAGCGCGGTCTCGGGCGATATACGACTCGACGGCAATTCGGCAGACGCCGGTCCGCTCACATTCGCGCTCGGTTCCACCCGTGCGACCGCGACGGTCCATGCCGGCTCGATACAGCCGCTCAACGCGACCTACAATCTGACGGCCGACTCCGTCAAACTCGCCGACCTGGTTCCCAAGCGACCCGCCGATGAGCATCTTAACAAGCTCTCGGTTGCAGGCACGGTCGCCTCGGGCGCGGCCGGCGCGCTAGCCGTTACCGCCAAGGTCACGTCGGCGGACGGGCTGCTTCAGAATATCGACTACCACGCGCTCGACGTTTCGGCCGCGCTCGCGAACAAGACGCTCGACTTGAAGTCGCTCAAGGTTGGCGCGTTCGGAGGACAGATTGCCGCGAGCGGCGAGGCCACCCTGGCTTCCAAGCCCAGCTTTGCCCTCACCATGAACGCGGACTCGGTGAATCTGGAGAAGCTGCTCGAGTCGCAGAAGTCCAAGGCGGCCGACATGGTGCGCGGAATCCTGACCGGGCAGGTCAAGGTATCGGGCGCCGGCGCGAACTTCAACGAGATCAAACCCACGCTTGACGGCTCCGGCGGCGCGCACGTCAAGAACGGCAAGCTGGTTGGGGTCAACGTCGCCGCCGACGCGCTCGGCAAGATCCAGAACCTGCCCGCGATCGGCGCCCTGGTTCCGCAATCCGTCATCCAGCGTCATCCCGAGCTGTTCAAGAATCCCAACACCGATATCCAGGACATGAGTCTTACCTTCACGATCAAAGGGCCGCGGCTCACCTCGCACGACCTGCTCATCAAGACCCAGGACTACGCGCTTCACGGCGACGGATGGTTCGACATGGACAAAAACGTCGATCTCCTCGCGCACATTCTTCTGAGCAAGCAATTCAGCAACGAGCTCATCGCCGAGAAGAAAAATGTCGTGTACCTGACGGACCGTCAGGGCGAAATCGACATCCCGCTCACGATCACGGGGGCGCTACCCAAGCCCACCGTGATGCCCGACGTAACGGAAATGGCGCAGCGCGCGGGAAAGCGGGCGGTCGAACAGAAGGGACGCCAGGAGGTCGAGAAGTTCCTGGGGAACAAAGGACTCGGCGGAATCCTGGGCGGGCCGTCGGGCGGTGCGGCTTCGCCTGGAGCGAGTCCCACGCCGGGAACTCCGCTCAAGCAGTTGCAGAAACTTTTCTGACGCTCGTTCGCGACGGCGGAAACTCGCGCTCGCGTCAGACGTTGAGCTTCACGATGGTTGCGCCGGCGCCGCCGCGATGCGGCTCGGCTTCGCGAAACTCGGCGCAGTAGGACGACGTGGCGAGATACTCATGGACGGCTTTCCTTAACGCGCCCGAGCCGATTCCATGCACGATCGTCACTTCCTGGCGGTTGGTCAGGTAGGCCTGGTCGAGGAATTCCTCGAGCTTTCGCAGCGCCTCCGACGTGCGCATCCCGATAAGATTAAGCTGTTCGCGCTCGCCCTCGGCGGAGCTGACCGTCACGGTCGGCATCGGCGCCGGTTTCCCACGCGGAGCCGCACCCGGCACCCTGCGTGCCGCGCGAAGCCGCTCGGGCGCGACCTCGATTCGAAGGCCGCCGCGTCCGATGACCGCGCGCGCCGGCTCGAGCACCAGCAATTCGCCGCGGATACCGCCGAATTCGACCTGGTCGCCGACCTTGAGCGGCGCTTTTTCAGCCTCTTCGATCGCCTCGATCGCCGGCGCGGCCTGCTCCAGGCGCTCGGCTGCGCCTTCGAGGAAGCGGCTCAGGTCGCGCCGCGATTTTGCGTGAGTCTTGATTTCGCGAAGCAGGTCTTCGCCTTCGCGCCGCAAGTCGGTGATAAGGTCGCGCACCTCCTCGCGAAGCCGGCTGCGTTCGGTCGCGGCGCGCTCGCGCGCCTTCTCAGCCGCTTCCGAGAGCTCGCGTTGATGGCGCGTGAACTCGCTCTCGCGGTCGCGAAGCCTGCCGGTTTCGGCGTCCAGACGCGCCCGCTCCGCCTCGAGCCGCTCGAGCGCGCGCGCCAGTTCCACCGCGCTTTCGCCCATCGTGCGATTGGCCGTGTCGATGACCTCGGTGGGAAGGCCGAGCCTTTGCGCGACCGCAAGCCCGTAGCTCTGGCCTATCGTTCCGGGCTTGAGCCGGTAGAGCGGCACCAGGCGCTCGGCGTCGAAATCGACGGCCGCGACTTCGAAGTCGTGGCCCGAATAGGCGTGCAGCTTGACCGCGGTCGAATGGGTCGCAACCGCGACTGTGCATTTTCGCGCGGCCAGGTAGTTCATGATTCCGATAGCGAGCGCCGAGCCTTCGGCCGGATCGGTTCCCGCGCCCGGCTCGTCGAGTATCACGAGCGCCGGTTCGGCCAGCGCGCGAAGCAACTCGGAGAGATTGGCCACGTGAGCGGAAAAGGTTGAGAGATTGGTTTCGATCGACTGTTCGTCTCCGATATCGGCGAACACGCTTTTGAAAACCGAGAGCCGGCTGCCCTCGCGCGCCGGGATCGGAAGGCCCGCCTGCGCTATCAGGGAGAGCAGCCCGAGCGTCTTGAGCGCGACGGTCTTTCCGCCTGTGTTCGGGCCCGAGATCACGATTCCCCTGCGTTCCGCCGGTATCACGATATCGATCGGCACGACCGCGCGTCCGCTCGTGACGAGCAGCGGATGGCGCGCCTCGACGAGCTCGATCGCGCCCGCGTCGATGTCCGGCTCAACGCATCGGAAGCGCTCGGCGAAAATCGCGCGCGCGTTGAGCGCATCCAGCGCGACCATCGCGTCGAACGTCATCCCGAGTTCGGTCGCGTACCCGCGCACCATCGCGCTCAGCCGCGCGAGAATCCGATGCTCCTCGGCTTCGACCTCGCTCTCGAGCATCATCAGACGGTTGTTCAGTTCCACCGCCCACATCGGCTCGACGAACAGCGTCTCGCCCGAGACCGAGCGGTCCTGCACGATTCCCTCGAGCCGCTCGGCGTAATTGAGCTTGAGCGGCAGGACGAACCGGCGGTTGCGCATCGTCACGACGTAATCCGAGACGAACGCGTCCATCCCGGGCTGGCTCAGCGAGCGCATCAGGCGCGCTTCCAGCTCGACGCGCTCCTCGCGTAGCCGGTTGCGCAGCCGATTCAGCTCCGGACTTGCGTCATCGAGCAGGCTGCCGTCGTCGGCGAGCGCTTTGAGCAGAGAGTCGGCAAGTTCCTTGGGTGCGAGCAGGTTCGCGGCGAGCGCGGCGACGTGCGCAAACGGCTCGACGCGCGAGCGCATGAAGCTTGCGACGTGGCGCGAGCCGAGCACGAAATCGCGGATTTTGACCAGCGACTCGCCGTCAAGCACGGCGCCCTCGCGCGCCGCGGCGAGGAACAGAGCGCGGAGGTCGGGAAACTCCGCAAGCGGCAACGCGCCCGTATGCCCGCGCAGTTCAACCATCTCGGCGCTTGCCCGAAGCCGGTCGCGCACAACCTCCCGCTCAGTTGAGGGCCGAAGCCGCCGGACGGCTTCGCGCCCCGGCTCCGAGACGGCGAATCCCGCGACAAGGCCTATCACCTTGTCGAATTCAAGCGATCGCAAATCCCGCTCGCGCATCGTGGGGTCGCCGTCTGTCTTTGGCTGGCGATGAGGTTAATATCTACCCCATCTTCGACCTACAGGCATCAGGGAGACGCCCGATGGAACGAATCGAATCGCACGTCCGCGCCGGCTCCGAGGAGTTTCGGAGCAACCGGGAGGTGCATGAAGCCGAAGTCAAAAGCTTGCGCGCCGAGATACAACGTATCCGCCAGGGCGGACCCGAGCATGCGCGTAAACGCCACGTCGAACGCGGAAAACTACTCGCGCGCGACCGCGTGCGCGGTCTGCTCGATCCCGCAAGCCCGTTCCTTGAGCTTTCCACGCTCGCCGCGCATGGGATGTACGGGTCGGAAGCGCCCGCGGCGGGAATCATCACCGGAATCGGGCGGGTTCACGGCCGCGAGGTGATAGTGGTTGCGAACGACGCAACCGTAAAGGGCGGCACCTACTACCCGATCACCGTCAAAAAGCATCTTCGCGCCCAGGAAGTCGCAATGGAAAACCGCCTTCCGTGCGTCTACCTGGTCGACTCCGGCGGCGCTTTCCTGCCGCTTCAGGCCGAAGTTTTTCCCGACCGCGAGCACTTCGGGCGCATCTTCTACAACCAGGCGCGGATGTCCGCGATGGGAATCGCGCAGGTCGCGGTCGTGATGGGCTCGTGCACGGCGGGCGGCGCCTACGTGCCCGCGATGTGCGACGAGAACATCATCGTGAAAGAGCAGGGGACCATCTTTCTTGGCGGACCGCCGCTGGTGCGCGCCGCGACCGGCGAGGAAGTGACTGCCGAGGAACTTGGCGGCGGCGACGTTCACACCCGTATCTCGGGCGTGAGCGACAATCTCGCCGAGGATGACGCCGACGCGCTCCAGATCGCGCGCTCGATATTGGAAAACCTGGGCCCGCGCCCGGCGCCCGGCCTTCCGCAGGACGAGCCCGAGGAGCCCTACTACGACCCGGCCGAACTCTACGGCATCATCCCGGCCGACAATCGCAAACCCTACGACGTGCACGAGGTTATCGCACGTATCGTTGACGGCAGCCGGATGCACGAGTTCAAGCCGCGCTACGCGACCACGGTCGTGACGGGATTCGCGCGCATCTGGGGCTACCCGGTCGGAATCGTCGCGAACAATGGCGTGCTGTTCAGCGAATCCGCGCTCAAGGCCACGCATTTCATCGAGCTATGCTGCGCGCGGCGCATCCCGCTCATCTTTCTTCAGAACATCACCGGGTTCATGGTCGGCAAGCGCTACGAGCAGGGCGGGATCGCCAAGGACGGCGCCAAGATGGTCAACGCCGTGGCCAACGCGCAGGTGCCGAAATTCACCCTGATAATCGGCGCGTCGAACGGAGCGGGGAATTACGGGATGTGCGGGCGCGCATACTCGCCGCGCTTCCTGTTCATGTGGCCGAACTCGCGAATCTCCGTGATGGGCGGTGAGCAGGCCGCGAACACCCTTCTCACGGTCAAGCTCGATCAGCTCGCGCGCGAGGGTAAGACGATGACGGCCGGGGAGCAGACTGAGTTCCTACGCCCGACGCTGGAAAAGTACGAGCACGAGTCGAACTGCTACTACTCGAGCGCCCGGCTATGGGACGACGGCGTGCTCGACCCGGTAGAAACGCGGGCAACGCTCGCGCTTGCGATCGCCGCGTCGCTCAACGCGCCGATCCCGGAATCCACCGGCTTCGGTGTGTTCCGCATGTAGCCACGCCCGAAGCGAGAGGGCCTGTCCGCGCTGGGCATCATCTGCCATGCGTTGCGGCAGCGCTCAAGCAGCAATACGCGCTTTTTAGACGTAAGGTTTCGCGAAATTTGAGGCGCGACGGTTCGGAGGCCTGTCTTTCTTTCCTCTTTCCGAAGAGCAAGCCAAGCAGCTTTGCTTCGTCAGGATGTTCTAAAGAACCTCATGAGGCAGTGAAAATTCCATCGCGAGGCGTCTGTCTGTGACATTTAGAAGCAGTCGCGATGGATGAGCTGTAACAGTTGGCAGCGATTTAGAAACGACGAGAACCGAATCTGGCGCAAGTTTGTCTTGGCATGCTCGATGCTCTATCCCCGGTTAATCGGATGCTTTAACGCGTTTTCTTAAACGATTTTGAGTTCGCGCCGCGATCGGAGGAGTGAAATGCTCCGTGGAAAGATTCGCGGCACTTTCATCGTGTCCGTCTTACTCTGCGTCGCCGTCAGCGCTGCCGCTGCCTCCGCCGCCGAATGTGTGCCGAAAGGCGAGCGTCTCTCTCTGACGTCGTGGTTCACGGTCGTCAATAACGGCATCGTGATGCCGGACCAGCCCGATCCGACCAAGACTTTCAACAGCTATAACCAGCCCTCAGTGGACCGTGAGGGCCGTGTGGTTTTCCGTGCCCGCAGCCGGGGACCGTCGCCCGTCCACGGCATCTACATGGAATGCCGCTCGACGGTCACCAGGCTCGCCGACAGGACCACCCCGGTGCCCGCTCCCAACAACACGGACGCCGAGTTCAACGAGTTCCCGTCCTTTCCGCGAATTGACGCTGCGACCGGTATGATGGCGTCGCGCGGTAATTCGCCGCCGGTGTGGGAGTACATGCTCGACGGAACAGACACGCGCGTGGGCAACACGGGGGTGTTTGTCGCGAACACGCTCGGTCAGCTTTCGACCGCGGTGAACGTGCTCGGAGCGGTTCCCGGCTTCGAGTATTTCCAGGTTCCCGGTGCGAGCACCGCGGGCGTCAAGTTCGACGTGTTTCCCGGCTCGGCCTCGCCGATCCGTGACAAAATCGTCTTCAAGGGCAACTACACCGACAACGGAGTTTCCGAGACAGGGGTTTACTATCGCGATTTCGTGGCCGACAAGGGTGTCGCCCCGGTTGAGCTTATAGCGAATACCAACACGCTGATCCCGGGCGAGAGCACGCCCTTCGGCTCGACCGCCCCGCCCAGCGCCGCGGGCAGCAGGATGGTTTTCGTCGGGCTCGACAACGAGGATGCGCCGACCATGGGCGGAATCTATCTCGCGCCGATTTCGCCCAGCCCGGTGCTGACGCCGCTCGTGACGATCGGTTCGCCCGTCCCGGACGTGCAGCCTGCGCAGACGTTTACCCAGTTCGGAGAGGGTCTCTCCTTCACCGGACGATACGTCGCGTTCTGGGGCGCGTGGGGAACGGAGACGATGCCGGTCACTCTTGCCTGCCGCAGCGAAGGAAATGCGGCTGTTTTGGCTTACTGCCAGAGCCTGTATCCGGATGGATACATGGTTTATGAGCCGGTGAATCAGGGGATCTTCGTTTACGATACGCGCCGGCACCGCGCGACGCTCGTTGCGCAAACCACGCACGATAATTTTCAGGATTTCATGTACTGGAACTTCTCCGGCAGGGCGCCCGGCAGCAGCGAGCCTGGCGAACTCGCACGATGGCGCTCGTCCGCCTTCGTAGCGGTCGCCGCCGCCAGAGGTACCTTTCGCGTCGCCTTCGTGGGAACCAAGCAGGACGGAACCCAAGGCGTTTACCTGGCCGATGGGCCGAGCCCATCGCTCGATAGCCATACGACCGTGCTCGACACGACCACTGATGCGCAGGTGGTTGATCCCGCCGCGCCCACAGGCCTGACTGTCACGTCGCTGGGCATCGAGCGCGACGGATTCCGCAATCCATGGCTCGCCATCACGGCGAGCATGGCCAACGAGGACGCCAGCGTCACCTGGGGTGGGATCTATCTGACCCGGCCATGAGCGATGCCGCGTGGCTATCGGGAACCGAGAAAAGCCGCACAGAGAAAGCGAACGCGCCGCGAGGCCTCGGGAGCCGCGCGGCGCGTCGGTCGCACTTGCGAGGATGTCAGCTAGGGGAGCGGCAGCACCGGGCAATCGTGCTCGCCCGCAACCGGCATCGGCGCCTGTGTGAACGTCGCGTTGAGCGACGGCGAATGGTCGAAGTCGAACAGGTCCTCGAGCGTCGGCGCGTGAAGATCGCGGGCCGTAAGATGCGGCCGCTCGCTGGTCGCGCCGCTCAGGCTGAAGAACCGCTTCTCGATCAGTGCCAGCATCGCGGTGTGATCCGCGACCGTGTGTGAAACGTAATGCGGTTTCGAGAACGGCGAGACCGCGATAAACGGTACGCGGAAACCCTCCTGGTTGAAGTTCGGGCACGAGGCCGGATAGGGACCGGTCGCGGTGAAGCCGGGACAGATGCTCGCCGCGTCGGAGGCGCTTATCGTGCACTGCGCGCCGCCGCCGGGCTGTTCGCTCCCGGGTGGATTGGAAAGATCCTCGCATTGGCCCGGATTGATGCCGTCGGGCGAAAGCGCACCGCCCTGCCTCGCCGGCGGCGGCGTCACGTGATCGTAGAAACCGCCGTGTTCGTCGTAGGTGATGAAAATGATCGTGTTCTTCCAGTCTGGACCGTTTCGCACCGCACTCACGAGCTGCCACACGCGGTATTCGCCCGCGCGGATGTCGAACGGGGGATGCTCGTCAGTTTCGAACAGGCCGCTGTTAATAACCTGGTCCGGATAGAACGACGGATCGACGAATGAAACCTCGGGAAGCGTGCCGTCTTTGGCCTCTTTGAGGAACTCCGATATCAGCGCGACGTTCGAATAGGACTGAGGAGAGAAAATGAACGAGGTGGGAAGGTCGGAGTAGAAATTCGTCCACGACACGCCGTACTTGCTCAGCAGGTCGAAAATCGTTCCCGTGATCGGCTTGTAGCCGCCCGTCGGCGGGAAGATCTCGTTGGTCGTGATATGGCCGAACGACGTGGCCGCCATCTCGTACGAGCGATTGGCGAAGGTCGGGCCGATAACCGGGCAGGAGTATCGATCGTCGATAGCGAACGTCTGGGCGAGCGCGTAATAGAAGGGCAGATCGTCCTGGTTGTAAAAGCCCATCGTCTGGTCTTCGGTCGCGCTCTCCGTCGGATCGAGATTCGAATCGATCTGCTCGGTCGCGTCGTTCTCGAGCACGAAGCCGTTGTTCAGCGTCTCGAAGAAAGTGTCGCTTGGGTCGAACCAGTTGGCCTC
>JAJYMR010000303.1:13665-14367 GCA_021786815.1 Deltaproteobacteria bacterium | reverse complement strand
CAGGACCTTCGCGTCGCGATTTATCGCCGACTCGCGCCGATAGCCAATCGATGGGCCGAACGTCTCGAGGGCAAATCGCCCTACCCGCCTTCGCTCGCCTCGTTCCTGCGCATCTGTCACGCGCACGGGCAGACGAAGCCCACGCCGCTTCTCCTGCGCTACGCGGCGGGAGGATACAACTGCCTGCATCAGGACATTTACGGCGACGTCGCCTTTCCGCTCCAGTTCACCTGCCTGCTGAGCGCGCCGGGCACCGACTATACCGGCGGCGAATTCGTGCTCGTCGAGCAGCGCCCGCGCGCGCAGTCGCGCGGCGAGGCGATCGCGCTCGGCCAGGGCGAGGGAATAGTGTTTCCCAATTGCTATCGGCCGGTCGCCGGCACGCACGGCGATTATCGCGCGACCGTTCGCCACGGTGTCAGCACCGTGCGCTCGGGCGTCCGCTACGCACTCGGAATCATCTTCCACGACGCGAAATAGCTACTCGCCCGGTGACCGGGAGAGAGCGGATTTGCGGTCACGCGCGCTACGCGCAACACTTGAGGTAATCGAGCTCGGCCCGGCACAAGGCGGATTGCGCGTTTCGCTAGGGAACCTCTGCACAAGTTGATCGATTCGTGTACAAAGGAAACGGTGGATGGACGAGAGCGGAGGTGCGGTGATGGGTAATCAGCGGACGTTTGCTTCCATGGCTTGGCAGGG
>JAJYMR010000303.1:7329-13655 GCA_021786815.1 Deltaproteobacteria bacterium | reverse complement strand
ACACTTGAGGTAATCGAGCTCGGCCCGGCACAAGGCGGATTGCGCGTTTCGCTAGGGAGACGCCAGAACTCCTGCCGCCTTGCTGCCAGGCCGATTGGAACGAGGCTTCGATCGTGGCTTCTTCTTTAGACGCCCATGCGCGACAAGGTGGCAAGTCGTCCGTGCCGGGCTTCATGCACTCCGGGGGAAGGGGCAGACGCGGGTACCAATGGCATGTCACTACGCGTTTCCATGAATACGGCGAATCCAACAGGCTCTCGGCATGGATGACGCAGACCAGTGGGCCGGGGTGGCAGCCAGGGAAACCTCCAGATATCTCTCGGACGGACGGGGCTCTTCCGATGCGACGGGTAGCAATGGCTTTGGCGCTTGTGGCTTTTTCGGGATGTGCTCGATGGTCGCAGCAAGAAAAAAGCGCCCGCATGATCGACTCTCAACGAGCGTGCGACGCAATCTCGGCAACCGGGCATCCGTCCTTCTGGACGCGTCTCAACTGTCATAGACGGCCGCCGCTTCCGCCAGAGTGCGAGAAGCCGGACACCGATGATCTGCCAGCGTGCCGCAAATGGGCTCTGAAGCAGCAGGAAAACGACGAGACCACTGCCGTAATAAACACGGCGCTCTTCTGAAGCTTATGAATCGAAAAACCATAGGTCGCTGCGCCCCGCGGCGCTCGCGAGAATTCGACTTGAGGTTGAGGCCTGCCCGCGGCTGTAGCCAATGCACGCCCGTGAAGGCTAATCTCTGTGCGCAGCGGCGAAGGCATTTCCTCTCTGCGGACTTTCATCTGGCGCTCTCTCAGCGAACGCTGTGACCGCCCGTTGGCGCCCGCGCAAACCGATGCGTTGGCTGAAAAAAGCGTCCCCTCCCGGTTGCGGGCGAGGACCAGAGCGCACGGACGAGCGGCGACGTACCAGGTGCGTTATGGAGGCCTAAATCCCATGCCCTATTTCAAGCGCGGCGACGTGACTATCCATTATGAGGAGTACGGTTCCGGCTATCCGGTTCTGCTCTTCGCTCCGGGCGGGATGCGTTCGAGTATCGAGTTCTGGAAGCGGAGTCCGTTCGACCCGACCGTGGAACTGGCGTCCGATTTCCGGGTGATCGCGATGGACCAGCGCAACGCCGGCGAGTCGAGCGCGCCGGTTGCCGCGTCGGACGGATGGGAAACCTACACCGCCGACCATCTGGCCCTGCTCGACCATCTGGGCGTCGCGCGATGCCATCTGATGGGCGGATGTATCGGGTCATCGTACTGCCTTGGGGTTATCAAGGCCGCGCCCGCGCGCGTGACGGCCGCGGTGCTGCAGAACCCGATCGGGCTTTCGCCGTCCAACCGGGAACTCTTCTATGGGATGTTCGACTCGTGGGCGAAGGAACTAAGGGAGAAGCGCCACGAGCTCGACGAATCGGCGTTCGCCCCGTTTCGTGAGCGGATGTACGGCGGCGATTTCGTCTTCAACGTGAGTCGGGATTTCGTGCGCTCGTGCAGGACGCCGATGCTGATTCTTGCCGGCAGCGACGAGTTTCATCCCGCGCCGACTTCGGAGGAAATCGCGCTGCTTGCGCCGAACGCGGAAATTATCCGGTCCTGGAAGGGACCCGATGAAGTCCGTGGCACTGTCGAGCGCGTGCGCGCGTTTTTCAGGTCACATCAGCCGCGCTGAGCGAACCGCGGCTTCGCCCCAGCGCGTCATCCAAATCGGGCCCGCTGGCTCGCAGGCATCCGGGAGAGCCGCCAGCGCTCTTCCTTGGTGGTGGGGGGCTCGGCCGTCATTTCTCGGACGCCACCGATCCGCCAGCAGCGTCATCCTGTTGTCGCCCCAATGCTGTCCCGGCACGGTCGGGTTCGCGGGCGGGAGCGCGACCGGAGCACCGCTGCAACAATTTGCTGGTCGAGCGTAGCAGTAGAGCGTCAATGCCAAGCGCGTTTGGCAATCAGGAAGACATTAGGGTGAAGCGAGCGCGTTGGCATGAGGTTAGCAAATGGGACCTGCAGAGTGCGGCCGGTGACGGCGGGCGTGTCGCGTCGCGATAGCGCAAGAGGGGCCCGCCGCCCGGAGCCGCGCTGACTTAGAGCCTGCAGGGAGATTTCGCGATGCACCGGGGAGAGACCCTGGATGAGTTCCTGGACTGGGTGTGCGACACGCGCGAGAGCGTGCGCAAGGTGCGTGAGACGCTGGCCCTGGAGAGAAAATGGGGGGTGGCGTCGGTGTGCTGGGAGGCCAGGCTGCAAAAGCTCCAGGAGGAATTTGAAAAGCTCCGGTTCGAGGTCTCGCGGTGTGTGGCGACTCGCGATGCGAATCGGCTTCTGTTCGACGCGGCAGAGGAGGGTCGCCGTCTGCCCGGGCCTCGTCTGGCAGGGCGCGCCTATCCGAAAAGCAAGGTTGTACCACTTGCCCGTGCGAGCGTCAGGACGCCTGCTCCCTGACCGGACGCATCCGACTTTCAGCAACCAGCAGGTAGCCGCGTCGGGCGAATGGGACTCTCTCGATGGCTCGGTTTGCGCCCTCGGTGAAAACTGAACGGCGCAGTCGGCCTCTACGTTCGAAGAGCGTTTTTTCCCCTCCCTACCCGCCTGTCGATCCCGTTCGCCCGACGGGCCTACCTTGACTCCACGCCCCCGATCCCTGACATTAACGTTGGCCGCGCTTACGAGCCGCGTGGTTCTTCCCTCCTACGAGGCTTCTTGCTAACTAAAAACGCTTGAGGAGTGGCTCGGACGCGATCTTTCATCGAAAAGGACTGGACGGCGCTCCCGAAACAGGTTAAATTTATACCAAGCAGCTAATAAGAGCTGACGCGCGCGTCGGATTCCGCGACGCCAAAACCTAACTAAACTCAGAACCAATCGTTCGGCTTTACCGCCAACGTGAATCCGCTGGCTCTGTACCGAGGTAATTTTTTGTCCTTTTCCGAATTTTCCCTAACGCCTGAAATTGTTCGTTCCGTCCATGAGCGCGGCTATCGCGAAGCCACTCCGATTCAGTCCGGCGCCATCCCGCCTGCCATAGCCGGGCGCGACCTGGTTGCCACTGCCGAAACCGGAAGCGGCAAGACCGCAGCTTATCTTATTCCCCTGCTCGACCATCTGAATCGCAGCCGCGCCGGTGGTAAACGCGCGCACGGCATCAGCGCGCTTGTGCTTGTGCCCACGCGCGAGCTCGCAATCCAGGTTGCGCGTGAGTTCGCCGGCCTCGCCCGGCACAGCCGCGCCAAAGCGGCCGTCATCATGGGCGGCGATTCGATGAGCCGCCAGCTTCACGATCTGCGAAGCGGCGCGCAGGTGCTGATCGCATGCCCCGGACGCCTGATCGACCACCTCGAACGCGCAACGGTCAGTCTCGGCAAGGTCGAGATGGTCGTAATCGACGAGGCGGATCGGCTGCTGGACATGGGCTTCCTGCCGCAGCTCAGGCGGGTCATGCGAACGCTTCCGAAGCCGCGGCAGACGCTGATGTTCTCGGCCACGATGGCCTCGGGCGTGCGGCAAATCGCAAACGAGTTCCTGAGCAATCCGGCGCGCGTCAGTATTGGCGAAAAGGCCGCTCCGCCGCCGTCGATCCAGCAGTCCGTCTATCCGGCGACGGCCGAAAGCAAGGGTCCGATGCTGCTCGAGCTGCTCAAGGACGGGGACGTGGAGAGCGCGATCGTCTTCACCCGTACCAAGAGCCGCGCCGACCGGGTAGCCAAATTGCTCACGCGAAACGGGATCAAGGCGGTCGCAATTCACGGCGACCGCTCGCAGAGCCAGCGCAACGCGGCCCTGGGAGGATTCCGGGCGCGCACTTACCGCGTGATGGTCGCAACCGACCTGGCCGCGCGCGGAATCGACATCCCTCACGTCTCGCACGTGATCAACTTCGATCTGCCGGACGAAACCGAGAACTACATCCATCGGATTGGCCGCACCGCTCGGATGGGCAAATCGGGCCACGCCTTCAGCCTCGTCACGCCGGAGGAACGCGTGTCGCTCGCCCGGATCGAACGGGCGCTCGGCGGCGACCTCGAGCGCGAACGGCTGGCCGGGTTCGACGCGCCTGAAATCACCGCTCCCAGACCGGTCAAACTGTTCCGCTCGGTTTCGATGGGACGGCGCTCATCGCGCGGTTCGCGACGCGCGACCTGGGCGTAAGCAACTCCCGGCAATAAAACGTCTGAGGCACGAGGGCGCTCATCGCCTTCGTGCCTCAAGAATATCGCTTCCAGCGGCCCGCGCAGCCCGCGGGCCGGTTTTCAACGGCTAAAGTCAGGATAGCCCGCGTCCCTGTCCGAGATCACGACCGGGCGCATCGGCCATGCGACGCCGAATGCGGGATCATCCCATCGGACGCCACGCTGGCACTCCGCGAAATAGAACTCCGACATTTGGTAGAAGACTTCGGTATCGGCCACGAGCGTCTCGAAGCCGTGGGCGACGCCTTCCGGAACGTAAAGCATCCGGCGGTTCTCGGCGGAAAGCTCGTAGCCGACCCATCGGCGGAACGTGGGCGAATCGGGCCGGAGATCGATAATCGCGTCGTAGATCGCGCCGCGGGTGCATCGCACCAGCTTGCACTCGGCGTGCGGCGCGGCCTGATAGTGCATCCCGCGCAGCGTGCCGCGTATGCGGTTGTAAGAGATGTTGCACTGGGCGAGGTCGGGGTTGAGGCGATGCGCTTCGAACTCGCGGCGGCAGAAGCTGCGCGCAAAGAACCCGCGCTCGTCCTCGACTCGCTCAAGCTCGATGATAAAAGCGCCGGGAACCGCAGTCTCGACGAACTTCATCGCTATCGCCACGCCGGCTCTCGCTTCACGAGCGGCCGCCGTCAAGGATAACGGGCCTCGGAATGGGAAGGATGAACCGGCCGCCCCGCCGCACGTACTCCCGCTGCTGCGCCACGATCTCGTCGGCGATGTTCCACGGCAGGATCACCGCGCAGTCGGGCTTTCGCGCGAGGAGTTCCTCGGGAGCCAGTATTGGAATATGAGAGCCGGGCAGCAGCATCCCCTGCTTGTGCGGGCTGCGGTCAACGGTGAACTCCAGGACGCTCGTGTCGATGCCGCAGTAGTTGAGCAGCGTGTTGCCCTTTGCCGGCGCGCCGTATGCCGCAAGACGCTTGCCCTCGGATTTGAGGTGCCCGAGCATCGACACCAGTTCCTCGCGGAGCGCCGCGACTCGTTCGCCGAAGTGCGAATAGACGTAAGGCTGCGTCAGGCCGCACGCCTCCTCGTCCGCGAGCATTTTGCCGACGGCCGGTTGGACCGGCGTCGCGCCCGGATGCTGAAGGAAAACGCGCAACGACCCGCCGTGAACCGATTGCCACGCGACGTCGCACAGCTCCAACGAGGCACGGCGCGCAAGCTCCCGCACCGCGCTCAGCGAATAGTAGAACACGTGCTCGTGATAGATAGTGTCGAATTCGCCCTGGTCGAGCAGATCCTTGAGATAGGGAAACTCGAAGACCGCAACGCCCGTGCTCTTGAGGCATCGCGCCACCGCGCCGAGGAATCCGTTGATTCCGGGCACGTGGGCGAGCACGTTATTGCCGATTATGACGTCGGCCTGTCCGAACCGCTCCAGAATTTCCCCGACGGCGTCCGGGCCAAAGAATCGCGACAGCGTAGGCACGCCGCGGCGCTGCGCCTCGGCGGCGATATTTCTCGCGGGCTCGACGCCCAGGACCGGGACTCCGGCGCTTTGGAAGTGGCGCAACAGGTAACCGTCGTTGCTGGCTATTTCGAGAACCCGGCTGGTGCGGCCCAGATTGCATCGCGCGATAAGGCTTTCGGCCATCTGCCGCGCATGCTCCACGAAGCTGTCCGAGAACGATGAAAAATAGGCGTACTCGGTGAACAACTCCTCGGGCGGCACCTGCGCCGTAATCTGAACCAGTTTGCACGCCGGGCAGTAGCACACCGCGAGCGGATATCGCCGCTCATCGGCCACTTGCTCGCGCTTGAGATAGGAATTGGCAAGCGGCGTCGTTCCGAGATCCAAAAACGGATCGGGTCGCACACCTCCGCATCCCAGACATTTGCCGACCGCCGATGCTTCAACGCTCAAGAAATTTGTGTCTCCTTCCCCAGATGTCCAAGGCCGCCTACCACCGGCGTCCGGCCGGCGCTCGATGCGAGCGCGGAAGCTTCTCAGGCCGAAACCGCCGAGCGACCCGCTTGTGGCGCCCAGCGCAGCGAGGCATCCAGACGCGCGCTCTCGATCAGATGGCGCAGGCGCACCAGTCGCGTGAACCTGCCGTCGAGAAAATCGTCGCGGGAGCCGGCGCGGGCCTTGAGCGCGTCGAGCAATTCACGGACACCCCGGCGCGCATCCCACTGCGGATGAA
>JAJYMR010000303.1:0-7319 GCA_021786815.1 Deltaproteobacteria bacterium | reverse complement strand
ATCAGGAAGCAGTTTCGTCGCCTTGCTGAAATCGACCCGGTAATTGCGCGGGTCAGGCCCGCCCTGACCGGCGTATTCGACGACACAATCCGGCATTTCCTGCCGGACTATTTCGGCGATGTCGCGAACCCGGTAGTTTTCTCCGTTGACGCCGATATTGATTGCCTGGTTGTGGATATTCTCGACCGGCGCGGTCAGGGCCGCCGCGAACGCACGTGATATATCCTCGATATGAACAATCGGACGCCACGGCGTTCCGTCGCTCATGATCTTTATCTTGCCGCTTGCGAATGCCCAGCATGTCAAATTATTGAGTACCACGTCCGCCCGAAGCCGCGGCGACGCACCGTAGGCCGTCGCGTTGCGCAGGAACACTGGACTGAAGCTCGTGGTCGCAAGGTGCGAGATGTCCGCTTCCGAGCGGACCTTGGATACTGCATAGGCCGTCAGCGGGCTAAGCTCCGCTTCTTCCGCGAGCACGGCGTCTCCCGAAGCTCCGTACATCGAGCACGACGACGAGTACAAAAAGCGCCCGACGCCCGCGTCCCTGGCGAGCGACGCGAGGCGGACGGAGGCGGCGTGGTTGATCTCCATCGTTAGGTCTGGGTTGAGCTGGCCCAGCGGGTCGTTGCACAGCGCGGCCAGGTGAATCACCGCATCGAAGCCCGCGAGATCGGCCGCTGCGATATCGCGGATATCCTTGCGTATGAGCGGAAAATCCGGCGAATCCTCGCTCAAGTCGCAGCCCTCGAAGAACCCGGTATCCAGGCCCACGACCTGATGGCCCTGCCTGGCCAGAAACGGGCCCATCACCGAGCCGATATATCCGTCGTGACCGGTCAACAGCACTCGCAGCGCTTTGGACACGAAAATAGCCTCCGCAATAGAGTTACGCGCTAACCCGCTCTCCGCGCGGACGTAATAAGGCCGTTTTCCCAGATCTTCCACGGCGCGCGGCCCTTCGCCCACATGTCGTTCAGCAGCAGCATCTCCCGCATGTTATCCATGCACTGCCAGAAGCCCTCGTGTTGATAGACCGCGAGTTCGCGACGCGCCGCGAGCTGCCCCAATATGAGGTCCTCCAGCGTATCCTCGTCCCTCACGATCACGTCCAGGACGGCAGGCTCGAAGACGAAGAACCCGCCGTTGACCCAGCCCTCGGTGACCTGCGGCTTTTCACGGAACGCGGTCACGGTGCCGTCTTTGATCGACAGCTCGCCGAAACGCGACGAGGGCCGGACCGCCGTGACTGTCGCGAGCTTTCCCTGCCGGCGATGGAAGGCGAGGAGCTTGTCGATGTTGACGTCGGCCACTCCGTCGCCGTAGGTCATCAGAAAGGTGCTCTGCCCCACGTACTTGGCGACGCGGCCGATCCGTCCCGCGGTCTGGGTCTTGTCACCGGTCTCGGCCAGCGTCACGTTCCAGCCTTTTTCGTCGTGCTCGTTGTGGATTTTAATCTCGTTCGAGCCGAGGGCGACGGTGAAATCGCGATTGCGAAGTTCGTAGTTGACGAAGTAATCGCGGATAACGTCGCCCTTGTAGCCGAGGCATATAACGAAGTCGGTGTGCCCATAGGAGGCGTAGATTTTCATGATGTGCCAGAGAATCGGCCGTCCGCCGATCTCGACCATCGGCTTTGGGCGGAACTCTGTCTCTTCATGCAGGCGTGTACCAAGACCCCCGGCCAGAATCACCACCTTCATATGCTGAACTCCCTCCGGTCCGGAAACGATGTGGTCTATCCAATCAGCCTGTTTTCAGTCTCCCGCTTCAGATCCTCTTCTTCGCCTTTCCTCGATCCCAATCCGTCTGTCATGCGCGTCCGCTCATATCTTGTTGAGCGGACGAATGTTTATGTCGGTAATTTCCGCCGTCCTTTCGGCCTGCAATGCGTGAACGACGACTGCGGCAACGTCCTCAGGCTGCATCAGCAGCTCCGGTCGGAACTGCCTGCCTTCCAGTTGATGAACCGCCTCTTGCTGCGGAGTCGCGGTCCGCCCCGGATAGACGCTCAAAACCCGCACTCCCTCGGCGTTGACCTCGGTCCGCAGGCAATCGGCGACGGCTTTCAGGGCATGTTTCGTGGCTGAATACTGGGAAAGATCCGCGTGAGTCATCAGGCCAACGCTCGAGTTGATAAACACAATCTGCCCCCTGCGCGCGAGCAGCATCGGCAACAGGAGCTGGGTCAGCAGATACGGCGCTCGAACGTTCACGCGAAACAGCCGATCGAACTCCGCAACCGGCGCCGTCCGGACGGGTCCCCTCGCAAACACCCCCGCACTATGCACGAGTGCGTCGATCCCGTCGCAGTGACGCCGCAGAGTCGCCGCCAGGTTATTCAGTTGCCCATCATCGCTCAGGTCGGCGGGATGGAGCGTAACCTTCCCGGCTCTCTCTCGCGCGCGCTCCGCCACCGCGCCAAGCGCATCCATCCGGCGTCCGATGAGGTGCAGGTTTGCGCCCTCGGCGGCTAGAGCCAAGGCGATTGCCCTGCCGATACCGCTGCTCGCGCCGGAGATGACTGCGACCTGATTCCTTAACGTCACCATACTTCAGCGCCCGCGCATCCGGGTCTCAGGCTTGCGCCCGTTCCTCTAGCAGCCCGCATTGCCGCAATGCGCATGCCGCGCGATGAACCTGGTCAAAATCGATTCCGGACTTTTCCGCGATATCCAGCAGCGTATGAGCGCCGTCGGAGAAGTTCAGAACCCATAGCACCGCCATCTCGTTCAACTCCGCGCCCGAATGCTGGCCGCCTATCGTGCGATACAGGCCTCTCTTGCTCAGTTGCGGCTCGCACCTGGGATTGACGTTCACGTAGGTCCGGTTTTTCTCGAGTGTCGAAAAGATTTCCAGGCACGTCCGCATAGTGTCGGCCAGGGATTCAGGAGCGACGAAATCGAGGTTGTCCGCCGAGGTATGATACTCCGGATACGTACCATGAACCTTGCGGCACAGGCGGCCGACCGGCAGGTTGAAGCCCGGCGAGCAAAACTGCCGTTCGTCGTACCCGTACGGAGAGAAATCCGTCACCTGAGCGTCCGGCGCGCGACGATTGAGAACGTAAGCCACCACGCGGTCGATTTCAGCGTTACCTTGGCGGCTACGCTTGTACGCAAGCGCTCCCGTGTCTCCGCCGCTGGTCAGCACGAGTCCGTGCTTGACGCGGAAAAGATTATCTTCATTCAGGCATAGCCATGTAATCGAACCGATCGTGGCCGGAATGAAAATGAACCGGTAGGAATATCGATTACGGGTGGTTGACAAATGCCGGGCAAGAAATGCCGCGATTGCAATCCCCGACAACGCCTCGTTGGCCAGGGACGGATGGCATGCGTGCGCTGAAACCAACACTTCGTCGATGGTTTCACCGGCGACATAATATTCGCCGTAGGTCAGATGACCATCCTTGAGAGAAGCGTCGATACAAACATCGTATTCGCCTTCGCCGAGATGCAGGAATCGGCGGTGACTCAGGCAAAATCCCCAGCTCTCCTTGTAATAGCTAGTCCTGTAGGGAATCCAATCCGGATGATCCGGCAGGGTGAACAGATGCGGCCTTAGCTCCTCCAGGGACATTTTCCGGTGGATCGGCACGCTGTAATTGACCACGTGCAGGTTCGATTCCCGGAAGTCGATTACCCGCTCCCCCCTGGAGTTTTTCACCCAGGCGTCGCGGATATTCCATTCGCGCGGAACCGTCCAATCGAAGACCCGTGTACCGGAAGGCACTTCGTGCAGGGTCAGCGGGATATACGGCTCAAGGCTGCGCAGCGTCTGGCGAATCCCGTCGCCAGTGATACTGCGGCAAATCGGATACAACTCGGCGATCAGGGTGTAGATCGCGCGGCCGAAGGACTCAAAATCCGGACTGGCTGAGACACCTGCCTCCCTGGTCCCCACGTTTTCTTGGTTAGCGCGCCAGCAAGCTTATTGCAAACCTATGGCTTGTTTGGTCTAGCTTAGCCTTCCGAAGGTCTGCCTGTTTTTTCGTGAAAATCTTGCGCTTCCTGTAGGTCTTAAATGCCATAATGACAACCTGATGCTTCCGCCGATACGCACCGCGCCGGCGGGGGTCGCGGACCGCCTCGCCAAAAGCCGTCGAAGCCGCAGGCGAACCTCCAGCGCCACAACCTCACGCAGGTGAGCGCCTCCTGGACTACGCATGGCTCCCGGCGGTCATCGTCTCGGGCCGTCGGACTCCTCGGCCCGATGGCGGCTCGATACCTACCAGCGCGCCCGATCGGTCGTGCGCGCCGACAAACGCCACCGGCACCGACTGCCACTCGTAGGGCTGCGTTCCTGTTTAGTGCTGTTTCGCTTCTTTCACCCTGCGACCAATTCGACTGCACACCCACGCTACTATCGCATAGCCACGTGTCGGCGCGGTTTCTGAAAGTCCAGACTCCTCCTAACCAGGCCCTCTTCTATCTTTAACAGCTTCCGGTCGTACTCACTTCTCCTGCGCGATTGGTTCCTAGACCGGCCACCTGTTCGCCTCAACACGTCTCACTCACACTTGCCACAATCCCGTAGGCTTGCATCACGGTATGGACATAGGCTATTAGACGCACGCATGCTGCGTCTTCGTTCATGCGCGAGTTTTGCCATCTTCATATTATCGGCGGCCTTCTTTGCCCTGCTACAAACAAGGCAGTACCTAGCCGTGGATGGTGCGACACGATGCGTGTTCATATACTGGCACCGCACTCCAGTTCTTGGAGGAAATAATCATCTTCTCTATTTCGTAAATGTTTATATTTGGACACACATACTGTCGCTTGCGGCAATCAGGGCCACGAACGTATTCACATTCATCCATTTGGCGCAGTGGATGAATGCGCTCGCTGCCGCCGGCTGTGTTTCGCTTCTCTTTGTTTTGTGTCGCAGTGCGAGCAATAGCGCAAGCGCTGGGCTCGCCAGCAGCCTCATGTATCCGTTCTCAAATGCCTTCCTTCTGCACGCAACCAGCAGCGCGGAACCGGTAGTGGGCCTGTTCTGGAGCATTCTCTCGATATCAGCAGTGGCCTCCGGGCTGGCGACATCTTCACCACTGCGGCTCTTCGTCGGTGGAGCGTTGCTGGCGCTCGCAATGGGGACATACGAGAGCATGGTATTAATCGGCCCCGCGGAAGTGCTGCTGATCCTGTACTGGGACGAGCTCGATATCACTAGCAACCGCGCCTTGCTTGTGCGCTTCTTGGCGGGTTGCATATTGGGCGGAATAGCAGTTTACGTACCCGCTTACGCCATCTCGGGGACAACCAACCCGGCTTCAATGCTTCGGCGCTTTCTGAGGACGGGCGGGGGACAGCAGATATTTGGAGGATTCCGGCTATCCAGGCTGATCAATCTGCCAATAGGTTTCGCGAACAGTGTTGTGGCAACCGTCCCGACGGGCTACCACGGGATCCGCTGGCTATTTAGAACGTACCGCTTCGATTCCACAACGATTTCGATACTGATGATCCTTTTAACAGCTGGCGTCTGGACGGCTTGGACCGTACACCGAGTCATGCTTGTGTGGGACAGTCTTCGACGCAGACAGCAGCTTATCCTGAAGTGCTGTGCGGTGGCATTGGCGTTCGATCTCGCCGCGTTGCTGTACTGGGACCCGATCTACGACAAGCTTTGGCTGCAGCCCCTCGCGGTCGTTTTTCTCGCGTGGAGCATAATGTTTGCCACATGGCGACGGCTTTTAAGACCGAGATTGATGCTGATTCCCGAGGCACTGCTGCTTATCGTCATTTTGGGAACGGGCTTTGCTCGTGCGCTTAGAGCGCATCAGTCCCCGACGCCCTGTCTGGACGGCGCTGGCGACGTTGCGGCAGTGTTACAGCCCGGAGACCTGCTTGTGTCTGGATGGGATCCTGTCTCGGTCCTTTACAATGCTTTCTATGATAGACAGGTGACGCAATTCGATCTGATAAGCATCGCGAGTAACAATGGGCCGAACACGATGCGCATACTTGGTGACGCAATTGCGGGAACGAGGGCACGCGGTGGCCGGGTTTACTTTCTGGGTCTGCTGGACATGCCGAAATATCGTTGGAAGCCCTTTGTTGGTGATAGGGTTCATCTCTCGTACCGTTCGCTGGACCAGATACGCGAATGCGCAAACCCGGTTGCAAAGCTGCTCTGCGCATCTGGCCACGAAGAGACCCTCTGGCGGCTTCCACGGCATTGCAGCAAGCGGTGAGATTTCCCCCTGGCTGTTCGCCCGGTTCACTAATCTGATTTAGTTTTCGGTTGAACGCCTCTTAAGACCTGCGCCGCGCGTGGGCCTGCCTGTGATGCATCACGAAGGATCGGCCTTTGGCACCGCATGGAATTCCGAGGCTTAATTCGATGGAATGGCGCTTCGGGCCTATTCACGCCTCCAGGCTCGCCATCCACCCGCGGAGCAGATTGTGTGCGACGGAGAGCAGCGTCGGCCCGATGAAGATCCCGAGGAAGCCGAACGCAAGAACCCCGCCGATCACCCCAAGCAGAATCACGACGAACGGCGCTTCGACTCCCCTGCCGATCAGCAGCGGTCGGAGCAGATGGTCGCCACTGCCTACGGCGAGCACGCCCCAAAGCACGAGGAAAATCGCCCATCCGGCGCTCCCGTTGGCGTAAAGCCATATTGCCGCGGGCAGCCAGAGTATCGCCGGGCCTCCCGGCACCACCGACAGAAAGAAGGTCGCGACGCCGAGAAGGACAGGGCGAGGCACGCCAGCCAGCCAGAAGCCAATTGCGGCAAGGATCGCCTGCGCCGCGCAAGTCCCTATCACTCCCTTAAACACGCCGCGTACCGTGGACTCGACCACGGCGACTTGCTTGCGCGCGACCTCGCCGCCGAGATGTCGCGCGACGCGGTTCAAGCCCTGGCCCAGGTCCTCGCCCCAGACATAGAGCAGGCCCGCGATCAGCAACGCCATCGCGAATTCCAGGACACCCTTGCCGACGCTCGCCGAGAAATCGACGAGGAACTCCCTGACCGGCTTTATCAACGGACGAAGCGCCTCGCGCGTCTGCTCCGGATTGCCCGCCATCGATTGCCATCGCGCGGCAACTGATTTTCCGACCAGCGGAAATTCCGACACCCACTGTGGAGGCTGGCTGACTCCGCTCGACAGCAGGTTTGCTGCTCGCTCGCTCAGAGCAGGCAGTCGGCCCGCAAGATGCAGACCCAGGGCGGCAGTGGGCACCAGCAAAACGGCCGCCAGCGCGGCCCCGAGCAACATGGCCGCGAGCCTCCGCCGGCCTCCGCTGATTCGCACCACTCGCTCGTAAATGCCCTGGGTTGAAACCACGATGATTCCGCCCCACAG
>JAJYMR010000050.1 GCA_021786815.1 Deltaproteobacteria bacterium | reverse complement strand
CGAGGCGGGAATGTTCGCGCCCTGAAGAATGAGCCTGGCGCGAACCGAGTCCACGTTGGTCATGCTGATCACGTCGGGACGGGCCGCGGGAATCAGGATATCGCAGTCAGCGCCGATAACCGCGCTTCTGTCGAGACGTTCGCCACCGGCAAAGTCCGCGACGCTTTTCCCGCGCGCCTTGAGCGCCGCGAGCGCCTGCACGTCCAGTCCCTTCGGGTTGGCGATCGTCCCCGCCGAGTCGGACGCCGCGACCAGGACGGTTCCCCGCGCGGCGAGGAACCGCGCCGCATGCCTGCCCACCGCTCCAAAACCCTGGATGGCGACCCGGGCTCCCGAAAGCTTCACATCGCAGAAGCCCTGGGCGACTTCAGCCGCGATCGCGATTCCAAATCCGGTCGCTCCGATCTCGTCGAGCGGGATACCGCCGATTTCCCTTGGCAGGCCGACAGCCCTGCCGATCTCGTCATGAACCCACGCCATCGCGCGTTCGTTGGTTCCCATGTCGGGACCGACGATATAATCGCGCAGGTCGCGGATAGCTTGCGCGAAGGCCCGCAGCGTCAGTTCCTTGCGCTCGGGCGGCATGTCGGGATCCCCAACGATGACCGACTTGCCTCCGCCGTGCGGAAGACCTGCGGCCGCGTTCTTCATCGTCATCGCGCGGGCCAGACGAAAGCATTCTTCCAGCGTGACGTCCGGCGCCATCCGGCATCCCCCTATCGCGGGACCTGCCGCGACGTTGTCGACCACGACGATCGCACGGAGCTCGAGCTTCGGCTCGTAGATGCCGACCACCTTCGTGGGCCCGATATCGTCGGCGAATTTGAACAGTTCGCTCATCGCAATCTCCAGCGCGGTTGGGGGAGAGGCGTCTTGGCGGACCGCATGCCGCCTCGCGCATTATGAAAGGTTCGATTGCTGACGCATCGCGCGTGTTGCCTGCCTTGGCCGGGGTGCAATCGCATGGATGGGATTCAGACTGAGACCGTCGGTGCGGCCTCCAGGGACTCACGCAGCGCGGCTACCCGATCGGTTCTCTCCCATGGCAGCGAGATGTCGGTTCTTCCCACGTGCCCGTAGGCTCCCAGTTTTGAATAGAAGCCGCCGTCAGTCATCGACGGCAGAAACCTGAGATTGAAGTCCCTCAATATTGCCGCGAGCCGGAAATCAAAATGGGCGTGCACGGCACGCGAGATTTGTTCGTCGGCGACGAGGGCGCTTCCAAACGTTTCGACCTGAACGCTCACCGGTCCCGGAAACCCTATCGAGTAGCTGAGCTGCACCTCGCACTCGCCGGCCAATCCCGCCGCCACGATATTCTTCGCGGCGTAACGGGCCGCGTACGCTCCCACTCGATCTATCCGCGTTGGGCCCTTTCCGCTGAGCGCGGCGCCGCTTTGCCTGGAGTACTGTCCGTAGGTGTCGATGGGATTCTTTCGGCCGGTCGCTCCGGAATGCGCCGCCGGTCCGCCGGTCGAAAGCTCGCTGTCCAGATGGATGAAGACGCGGGTCGCACGATCGGGCTTGATACGCTCGTTCTCGAAGACGGCATCGACGACCGCCGCCCGGAGACTGGATTGAAGCGCCTTCACGTCGAGTTCGCGCGCGGCGAGCGCGGCATCGGGGCTGACGATAATCACGATGCTGTGCACGCGCACGGGCCGGCGCCCGGAATACTCGACGCCCACCTGGACGGAGCCGTCCGGCGAGATGAACGGGATGATTTTTTCGCCGCGGACCTGCGCAAGCCTTCTGGAAAGCCGATGCGCCAGCCAGATCGGCAGCGGCATCAGCGCGGGGGTCTGATCGCATGCGTAGCCAAAGACGGTTGCCGAGTTCCTCACCGCGATCATGTTCATTTCGGCCTCGGAGAGCGTGTGCTCGTCGAGCAGCATGCGGCGCTCCTCGGGCATCTCCTTGAGGCTTGTAATCACGCTGCAGGTGCGCGCGTCGAAGTCCGGCCGATCGTAGCCGACGCGGGCTATCACCTGTCTTGCCACGTTCGGAAAGTCGACGCTCGCGCGCGCGGCGAAACGCGCCGCGATGAAGACGATCGCGGTCGAGACGGCGCATTCGGCGATTATTTCAGAGAACGGATCCTGCTGCAGGAAGCGATCCACGAGCGCGTCGCTGATCCCGTCGCAGAGCTTGTCGGGATGGCCTTCGGTGACCGACTCGGAGAGAAATATGAAATCTCTTTGCATGGCCCTCTCCTTGAGGAGCATGCGGCGCTGTGCGTCATTCCGGGCGCGTGTGTTCGGCGTCCCGCGTCCTCCATTTCTTGACTGTCTCGTTCACGAACAGCGGCAACATCGTGGCGGCACCCACCACGAGGCCGTCCAGTGCGTTTATCGGCGCGATACCAAGCAGGCTTCGCAGTCCCGGCATCGCAAATGTAAGACCCTGCGCGACCGCAGAGCCCGTCAGCGCCGCGACCAGGTACGGATTTGGCGGGAGCGGCTCGGGATCGAAAATCGTATGCGTCTCGGAGCGGCAGCTTATCGCATGGAGCAACTGCGCGCCGGTCAGAGATCGG
>JAJYMR010000063.1 GCA_021786815.1 Deltaproteobacteria bacterium | reverse complement strand
CCTTGGAGTCATCCCGTTCCCCACCACGCTTACCACTCAGGAATCCGCAATGAGCGAATGAATTTGACAATGACTCTGTTCACGCAATGGGAGATTAGCCGGCCCCGCGATTAAAGGCCGGAGGGGGAGGACGAAATGAAACGGCCAGTGATTTTCGTCATGCTTGCGGGCCTGGCGGCGATGCTAGCCTCGGTGGTTGTCTACTCTGCGCTCAAGCGCAGGGACGCCGAGGTGAAGCAGGCGATGGCGAAGACAGTTCATATTGTCGTCGCCGCGCACGATTTGTCGCTCGGCACCAAGATTGACGCCGGGTCCTTGAGGCTTGCGCGATGGTCTTCGGACGCGCTTCCCGAGGGCTCTTTCTCGAACCCGCAACAGTTGATCGGAAGTTTCGTAAAAAGCCCGTTCGTCAGGAACGAGCCGATCGTCAGCAGCAAGCTCTTCATGGGTCAGAAGACCGCGGGAGTGCTTCCGCTTCTTATCCCGGCCGGGATGCGCGCCGTGTCCGTGCCGGTCGATGAGGTCAGCGATATCGCGGGCTTCGTTCTGCCTGGCACTCACGTCGATGTCCTGGTTGCCATCGGGGCCGGCAGCGGCCTCGCCCAGCCCTTTTCGAAGGTGGTGCTCCAGGATGTCGAAGTGCTCGCCGTCGCGCAGGAGATTCACAAGAAAAAGGACAAGCCGCAGCTCGTCAAGGTCGTGACTCTGCTGGTCACGCCCGCCGAGGCCGAGCGGCTCGCCCTTGCCAGCCGTGAAGGAACGCTTCGCCTGGCGATGCGCAACTACAACGACAACAAGATCGTGCTGACCGGCGGCGTGGATGTCCACCAGATGCTCGCCGTGTACAGCACCACGCCCAACCTGCCGGTTATGCCTGCGCAGGCCGCCGTGCATCATGACGCGCCGGTTCACAAGGTCAACAAGTTCAACGTCGAAATCATGCGTGACGGCACCAAGTCGGAGTCGGTGTCTTTCGTGCAGGCCGCGGCCGCGCCTTCCAGGCCCGGACCGGTCTCGCGTAAGACCGCTGCGCTCTGGAGCGCCGATCGAACCCCGGTTGCAAGCGCTCACGCGTCTCGCACTCGGAACATGGCGCGCGCCCACGCAAATTCGGTGACCGCCAGCGCCGCCGCCGGCCCGACGCCAAGCTCGGCCTCGTACGTTCCGACATCAAGGACGCTGGACGTGCCGTAAAGGAAGCGGGAGGACCAGGTGAGGTACACGACGATGAAATCAAAACGCGGTTGCGTATGGATTCCATGGCTGGTGGCGGCGATGAGCCTTCTGATGGCGCGCCCGGTTCGGGTAATCGCCGCTGAAAAGCCTCAACAGGTGTCGCTCGCGCTCAATGCCGGCGAGACCAGCGTAATCAACAATCTCAGCACCGAGAGCAAACCCGATATCGACGTTGTCTCAAATTCCCAGGCTCTCGTCGTCCACAGCGAGCAACCCGGCCAGCTGGTGTTGCTCGGGGCGGAGAAAGGCGAGTGGAAGATATCGGTCACGAAGGCCAACGGGCAAAAGGTGACCTATGACGTCACGGTGCACGCGATAGGCAACATTGCCAATCCGTTGAAGCCCGTGTCGCCGGAGACGTCCGCAAGCGCGGCGCCCATGGACCACGGAACGGGCCCTGTCGCGAAGACCTCCGCGCCTGCGGCTTCCGCCGCGCCTGCGGCTTCCGCCGCGCCCGCGGCCGATTCGGTGCTGGCCTCGGCCGACGCGCCCGCCAAAGCAAACTGGACGGGTCCCGGCAACAGCAACTCGGCCCCGAGTGCGTCTCCGGCGGCCGCTTCGGCCACGATGGGCGGCATGATGGCGAGCCAGGTAGCCGCGGCTCACGTCAAGCCTGTCAAGTACAAGACCGACCCTTCGCTGTTGGCCTCGGGCCAGCCCTATTCGACTGACGGAGTGGCGGTTTCGGGTGGCAAGCACTATCTGCCGGCTGACGGAATCGATCTGCGAACCGGAACTTCGCAGATCATCGACTTCGTGCGTCGGCTCCATCGCATCTCGATCGCCGACACCAAGGTCGCCGACATTCAGGTCATCAACCCGTACGAGCTCAACCTGATCGCGCACAAACCGGGTTTCACCACGCTCGCCGTATGGACCGGGCGGGGAGAATACGAGGAGCGCCAGGTGCGGGTCGATCCGGCCGGCAAGCAGCAGGTGATGCTCAACACGATCGTGGCCGAACTCGACATAAACAACCTGGAGAACCAGGGCATGAACCTGTCGGCCGCGCTCACCAATTACGGCGTGTCGATAGTCGGGATGCCCGGCGCGGTCGCGACTCCGTACAGCCAGGAAATCCAGCTCGGCGGCGGCAGCACCGGAGGATTTGGCGCGCCAGGCACCACCACGCCGCAAGCCAGTTCCTCCGGCGCAATCCTACCCGCGGGCGGCAGCATCATTCCACTCCTGCTCTCGTCGACCCTGACCTACGGGCTTGCGGCGCAGAACTCCAACGTTGCGACCCAGAGCATGTTCCAGTACCTGGAGAGCCACAACCTCGGCCGTATCCTGGCCGAGCCGCAATTGCTCGCGAATTCTGGCGAGCAGGCCAAGTTCCTTGATGGCGGCGAGATACCGATCGTCGTCGCCCAGGCGCTCAACACCTCGGTCGTCTTCAAGCAGTACGGCACCTCGGTGGTGTTTGTGCCGACCGTGGTCGGCGTCAACGACGTCGAACTGCTGGTGAAACCGGAGGTCTCACAGCCCAACTACGCACAGGGGGTGCAGCTCTTCGGCTTCACGGTGCCGGCCTTCGTTACGCGCCGGGCAGAAACGATGGTGCGGCTCAGGGATGACCAGACGCTGATTATCGCGGGGCTCATCCTCGACCAGAAGAACGAAACCATCCAGAAAGTGCCGTATCTGGGCGACATTCCGTACATAAGCGGACTGTTCCGCAACACGGCATGGACGCATACCAAGACCGACCTGGTGATCGCGGTGACGCCGCAGATCGTCCGCCCGCTGCCGCAGGGCGCGGGAGTGTTCGAACCGAGCAACCGTGGGCATCTCACCTATAACGAGGTTGAGACCAAGCAGCTCGGCAGGCCCGACCCCGGTCGGCCCAGGTTCTAACGGAGACTCTTTGGGGGAGTTATCCAGTGTCGGCACTGCAAAACAAGGGTGAAGGAAAGCGGGGGGCGCTCAAGGTTCTGCTGGTGGCCTCTGACGAAGCGCATCGCGCCGAAGTCAAAGCGTCGCTGACAGCCCTGGCGGATCCCCCGCTACAAGTAATTGAATCGACTCCCGAGCAAGCCGCTCCTTCGAACGGAAACGGGAACGGCAACGGCAATGGAGCGGCGCCGGCTGACGTGACGATGGTGGTGTTCAACGGCAACGAGGAGCTGGCGTTGAACTACCTCGAACTCCAGGCGAAACACGAGCCGCGCCCGGCGCTGTTCGCGCTATGTCAGGAACGTTCGCCCGGTCTGATGAAGCGCATACTCAGGGCGGGCGCGGACGAGCTTTTGTTCCTGCCGCTCGAACCGGGCGACGCGACCAGAGCGCTGCTGAAAATAAGCGAGTCGCGCCGGCGCGAGCTTCGCCAGGAGGGCGGGGCCGTGTGCTCGATGGTCAGCCTGATGGGCGGAATCGGAATCACCAGCCTGGCCGGCAACCTGGCGCTTGCGCTCAAGTACACGCTCGACAAGCGGGTCGCGGTCGTCGATCTCGACCTTCAGACGAGCGCGCTCTCGGTCTTCCTGAACACCGAAGCCGACCGCACCATCATGGCGCTGGCCGACTCGCAGCGTAAGATCGATTCACTTCAGCTCGAAGCCGCCCTGAGCAAGCATGCTTCGGGCATTTACCTGCTGGCGGCGCCCAAGCGAATCGAGGATGGCGAGCTTGTTTCCGACGCCGTCATCGTCGCGACGCTTGAACTGATGCGCCAGCTTTTCGACTACATCATCGTCGATTGCGGCACCCACATCGACGGCGCCAAGGTCGCCGCCTGGGAGCACTCGCAGCATCTGATCTACGGGCTCGACCAGTCGATAGGAGCGGCGCGCTGCGCGTGGCGCTTCGTCGATCTGTGCGGACGGCTCGGTCTTACGGCCGAGCCAAAGTTCATCCTGAGCCGCTTCGTTCCCAACCATGCCATAAGCGAGGATCAGCTCAGTCACACCCTGGCGCAGCCGATCCACGCGAAGATTCCGCGCGACGACAAGCTGCTCGAGAGGGTGCAATTGGGCGCGCAGGACCTCTGGCAGGTCGCTCCCAACTCGAGCGTCGCCAGGAGCGTCGAGGATTTCGCGCGCCGGCTTGACGGGAACGCGCCGAGCCAGTCCGAGCGCGAAGGTTCCTTGATGTCCCGGCTGCTGGGCGCAATCGGAAGAGGATAAACGATGGCAACAAGCCTGGTCGATAGAATTTCCCAGCAATCCGGCAACGGCGGCGGCGGCCCGGGCCAGGGGCTCCTTCAGCGGGGAGCGGCTTCGCCTTCGCAAAAGCGCGCCAATACCCAGGCCGACGGCTTTCAGCAGCTCAAGCTTGCGGTTCACAACCGCCTGTTCGAAACGCTCGATGTGTCGCGCCTTGAGAGCCTCGAGGCGAACCTGGCCTCGCAGAAGGTCGGCCAGGTCATAAACGACATTATCAATGAAGAGGGGCGTCTCCTGACCGAGAGCGACCGCGCGCATCTGGTCGAGGAGATCAAGAACGAGTTGCTTGGCCTCGGGCCGCTCGAGCCGTTGCTGTGGGACGACACCATCACCGACATCCTGGTCAACGGCCCGAATCAAGTGTACGTGGAAAAATTCGGCAAGCTGCACCTGACGGATGTGCACTTCCAGGACGATCAGCACCTGATGCTGATCATCGACCGGATCGTCTCCCAGGTCGGACGGCGCGTTGACGAATCCTCGCCGATGGTCGACGCGCGGCTTCCCGACGGCTCGCGTATCAACGCGATCATCCCGCCGCTTGCGCTCGACGGCCCCGCGCTCTCCATCCGGCGATTCGGCAAGCGCCGCTACAACATCGACGATCTGGTCGAGAAGCAGACCGTGACTCAGGAGATCGTCGAGTTCCTGCAAACCATCGTGCGCGCCCGGCTCAACGTCCTGGTGTGCGGCGGAACCGGCTCGGGCAAGACCACGATGCTCAACTGCCTGTCGGCATTCATTCCCACCGACGAGCGCATCGTGACCATCGAGGACTCGGCCGAACTTTCGCTGCAGCAGCCGCACGTGGTGCGGCTGGAAACACGCCCGATGAACGTCGAGGGCAAGGGCGAGGTAACGCAGCGCGACCTCGTGAAGAACGCGCTGCGCATGCGTCCCGAGCGAATCGTCGTCGGCGAGGTGCGAAGCTCCGAAGTCCTCGACATGTTGCAGGCGATGTCGACCGGCCATGACGGCTCGATCGCCACCATCCACGCCAACAATCCGCGCGAATGCCTGGGGCGGCTCGAGATGATGATGCTGCTTTCGGGCATTTCGATTCCGCAGCGCGCGATGCGCCAGCAGATAGCCTCCGCCATCAACATGATCGTCCACGTCTCGCGGCTTTCGGACGGCACGCGCAAGGTGATGAAGGTTTCGGAAATCGCCGGGATGGAGGGGGAGATGATCATGATGCAGGACCTGTTCGAGTTCAAACGCACGGGAGTGAACGCGGAAGGCAAGATCGTGGGGAATTTCGTCTCGACCGGAATCCGCTCGGTTTACTCGGAGCAGCTTCAGATCGCCGGCTACAAGCTCGATTCGAAACTCTTCCGCGCCGCGCAGAGGTAGGCCGATGGAACTGCTGACGACGGTAACCCTGATATTCGGGCTGGTCTTCGCAGCCGTACTGATCCTGCTCAACGTGCGCGGGGGCGCGGCGGAAGACGGGCAGAACATCGTCCGGCGCATGATGCGCCCGGCCGAGGAAACGATCGACACGGACATTCTTCGCAAGCGCGAAGAGGAATCGACACCAGTCCTGGCGGCGCTCAGGCGTTTCAACCCTATCCGCACCCTCGAGCAGAACATGTGGCAGGCCGGCATCTACACGCGCGTCTCGGAAGTCCTGCTCATGATCGTGCTGCTGTTCGCCGCGGGAATGGCGGGCGGAGAGGCGTTCTGGAAGGACATGTGGTTCGCGACGGCGACCGCGACGGGCATGGGATCCCTGCCGGTCGCCTACATAAAGTTCCGCCGTACAAGGCGCCTGAAGGCTTTCAACGCCCAGCTTCCCTTCGCCCTGGACCTGATCAAGTCGTCGCTGGAGGCGGGCCACTCCTTTCAGCGCGCCCTGCAGGTGCTGGTGGGGCAGTTCGCAAATCCGCTCGGAGGCGAATTCCGCACCGCGCTCGAACAGAACCGCATCGGCCTGCCGATCGGGCGCGCCCTTGAGGACATGCTGCAACGCATGCCCGTTGACGACCTGCGGATGCTGGTGGTCGCGGTCAAGGTGCAGAGCGAAGTGGGGAGCAGCCTTGCGAAGATCGTGGGCCGTCTCTCGGAGATCGTCCGCATCCGCCAGCGCATCAAGCTGCAGATAAAGGCGCTTACGGCGCAGTCGCGGATGGGCGGACTCATCGTGGGCTTGCTCCCAATCATCGTGCTCGGGGTGTTCAGCCTGATCCAGCCGTCATACACGCATTCGCTTTTTTACGACCCGACCGGACAGAAGATTCTCAAATTTGCGGTGGGACTTGACCTGGCGGCGCTGTTCACGATTCGCCGCCTGCTGCGGGTGGAGTACTAAAATGACTCCTCTTCTGGTCAGTGCATGCTTTTTCCTTCTTCTCGGGGCCGCCGCCCTGGGGATCTACATGGCGACGTTCGGCCAGAATCGCTCGGTCGAGGAGCGGTTCGCGGATATCGCGGTAAAAATCAGGATCGCGCAAGGCACCCTTGAGGACGAGAAGGAACAGGACACCATTTCCCGCTTGGTCTTCAAGTGGGCGGTAAAGCACCTTCCCCCGCCCGATCCGACCACTGCGGAGGGAGAGAAGCTCTCGCAGACCTTGCTCCAGGCGGGTTTCAGGAAAGCGAGCGCCGCGCAAATCTTCCAGGTCATACGAATCGGCGCCGGAGTTGTGGGTATCATCCTCGGTATCGTGGCGAGCGCTGTCCTGCATCGATCCGGCACGGAAGTGCTGGTGCTGGCGATTGCGGGGATGGCGGTGGGCCTTTTCCTGCCCAGCTATTACCTGGGCAAGCGCGCCCGAAATCGCCAGAACGCTATCGCCCGACAGCTTTCCGACGTCCTCGACCTTCTCGTGGTTTGCGTTGAAGCCGGCCTTGGCCTTTACGAAGCGATCAAGATCGTCGGCAACGAAGCCGAACGCCAGAAGCAGGAAATCGGCACCGAGTTGGGCATGGTCGCGGGCGAGATTTCCGCGGGTGCCTCGCTCGGACAGGCGCTGAAGAGTCTCGCCGACCGCACCGCCGTCGAGGATATCAAGCCGCTTGCCGCGACCCTCATCCAGAGCGAACAACTGGGCGCGCAGATCGCGCCGGCGCTGAACGCGAGTTCCGACGCACTTAGAACCCGCCGACGGCTCCGTGCCGAAGAAGCCGCGCAGAAAGCTTCCATCAAGATTCTCTTTCCGCTGGTTCTCTTCGTGTTGCCCGCGATGATCGCCGTCATCATCGGCCCCGCCATGATCCAGGTGCTCCATACGCTCAAAGGCGGATTCTGACGGGTTGCCCAGCCGGTGGCTCAATTTCATGCGGGCTTGCTGAACGATGCCTCACCCGCCCCGGGTTTGGCGTTCTTCGGAACGCCGGCCCGGGGCGCTCCCCCAAAATCGCAGCGGGCGGCCGCCCGGCCGCCCGTCCCGCGAACCAACGATACCGTCGCTTAGTTGCGGCTCAGAGCCCGAGCCGGCGCATCAGGCGATACAGAGTGGCCCGGTCGATGCCGAGCGCGCCGGCCGCAGCCACGCGATTTCCGCCCGCGGCTGCGATGGCAGCTTTCACTCGTATGGTCGCGGCGCGATCGAGGCAGTCCTGAAGCGTGCCCTCGGTGAGCATTCCCGCTCCCGACGGCTCACTGGGCGCGGCCTCGGGCGCGGGTTCGGCCGAAGCTCCGTCGCCAGCGGTCGTTTCTTCAACCGCCGCTATCAACGTGGCCGAGCGCACCTCGATCTCTTCGCCTTGCGTGCTCTTTCGTTCGGGCGCGGCTGGACGTTCGGCTTCGGGAGCTTCGGGTCGGGCCGGCCCAAGCCCAAGAGCCTCGGCTGAAATCCTATCTCCCGTGCCCATCACGACCGCCCGCTCGATCGCCTTTTCGAGCTCGCGCACGTTACCCGGCCACGGATAGGCAAGCATCGCGCTCTCGGCCGCAGCCGTCAGGGTGAATGAGCGTCCGGTCTCGGCCGCGAGTGTCGCAAGGAAATGTCGCGCGAGAGGCAGGATATCCTCGCGCCGTTCGCTGAGCGGCGGCAGGACGAGCCGAATTACGTTGAGCTCGAAGTAGAGATCGGCGCGAAACCGGTTCGCCGCCACTTCCGATGCGAGATTGCGATTGGTCGTCGCGACCAGTCTTACTTGGGCGGCGTCGGCTTCATCCGCTCGCGGGCCCCGTGCGCGAGCCGCTTCGCCGATGAACCTCAAGAGCGCGGCCTGGAACTCGGGCGTCGCCTCGCCAATCTCGTCAAGCAGAAGCGTTCCGCCCGCCGCCCGTTCAGCCCAGGCGCAAATCATCGCGAACGCGCCTGCCGATGAAGCCGCGCGTCCCGGCATCGCCTCGCGCTCCCCTGCCGCGAGCGATTTGAAAGGTATCCTGATGAAGGGGCCGTGCGCCCGATTGCTCCAGTGATGGAGCATGTGGGCGACCAGTTCCTTGCCGGTTCCGCTTGCGCCTTCAACGAGCACCGAGGAGCGGGCCGGCGCCGCCCGGCGAATCGCGGCCGCAAGCTCGCGGCTGCGCGGGCTCTCGGCAATGAATGCGGCCGCCATCCGGGCCGCCGCAAGCTGTTCGTGCAAAAGACTGTTCTCGCGCCTGAGCCCGCCTATCTCGAGCGCGCGCCCCACCACCGAGGCCAACTCGTCGCGGTTGAGCGGCTTGGTGAGATAATCGAACGCCCCCTGGCGTATCGCGGACGCGGCGCGCGGAGCCGCCGGGGTCGGGACGAGCAGGATAAGAACCGCTTCGGGAGCTCGCGCGCGCACTTGCGAGAGAAATTCCGAAGCGCTCATGGCGAACGCGCCGGGGTCGGCGACAATAATCGGCGCGCGCTCGGAATCGAGCGCCGCAAGCGCCTGCTGCGGCTCAGGAAAAATTGCGCAGTCGTACCCCGCCTCGCGCAGGGCAAGCTCGGCCTGCCTTGCCTGCGAAGGTTCGTTGTCGGCGATGAGGATGCGCGGGCGCGAAGACCGCAGCTCACCCTCCTGCCCCGCTTTCACTTGCGACCCCCCAGTGTGTCTGCTCCAAAGGCTGACGGGTCAGCCTAACTTGCGTTGACCCAACGTAACCCTGATAGAGCAATCAGTGCAAGAGCCGAACGAGTCATTCTACGCGATCGAGTTGGTAGCTAGCACCTGAAGGGAGCACGCGGCAAGAAGAACGGACCGAAGAGGTCCAGATGGAGGGTGGCGCAGCCCGACATTCGCCGCAGGCAAGTTCCTGACTTCGGACTTTGAGTCCGTTCCCGCTCTGGAATGCCGAGCGATAAATTGGCTCCCCGGGCCGGATTCGAACCAGCGACTTGACGGTTAACAGCCGTCCGCTCTACCGACTGAGCTACCGGGGAGCGCGAATCAAAGGGTCAGGAACATGGTTAGCTATCTGCCTTCGCCGAGGAAATCAAGAAACGCCCGACGAACGATGTAGCGAAGCGATTGCCGACGAAGTTCAGGCCCCGCGAGCGCTCTAGTAGCGCTTTCCGAAACCGCGTCCGCCGCCACCGCGTTCACCACCGCGACCGCCTCTTCCGCCACCGCCGCCGCGTGGCCCTCCGGGACCTCCGCCTTCGCGCGCCATGTCGATCTTGAGGCGCCGACCCTTCAGTTCGGCCTGATTCAGCGTCTCAATCGCGCGATTCGCCGATTCCTCATCGGCCATTTCGACGAATCCAAAGCCCCGCGATTGCCCCGACAGCTTGTCCATCACGACAGCCGCGCTGACCACGGTTCCGGCCTGCGAGAAGAATTCCTCGAGGTCTTCCTGCGTTACAGAATAGGCCAAATTGCCGACGTAAAGCTTGCTGGGCATCGGATGCCCACCTCCCTGGATTATGCCCGAAAGCTCTTAGACGAAGGATCCGAATTTGGGATGGAAACAACGCGGGACCAACGTGAAAGGACGCATTCGAGCGTTTACCAAACAAGGTTACGTGCCGCCAGCGCCTGAGTAAAGCGGAACTGACAAAACGCGCGCGTCACGATGTGGCCAGAAGCGGTTCGAGAAAGCGCAGCAGGTGCCCGTTTACCACCTCAGGCTTTTCCTGCTGCACCCAATGGCCCGAGTCGGCCACGTAATGAAGCTCGAACGGTCCCTCGAACAGCGGCTCCATCCCGTAGGTAAGCTCTTTTCCGAGCGCGACGTCCTGCTCTCCCCAGATCAGCATCGTGGGCGCGGCAATCCTGCGCTCGATCCACGCGTCGGCCTCGCGCGGGCGAAGGACCGCCGAGCGGAACAGCGAGCGGTAGTAATTGAGCGCGGCAGTCGCGGCGTAGGGATTACGAAACGCGCGCCGGAACTGTTCCAGGTCCGACTCGGTGAAAGCCTGCTTCTGCACCGCCGTTTCCCTGAACGCGCGCGCGACCGCCGCGGCGTTCGACGCCCTGAGCAGCGCGTCGGGCAGCCACGGGATCTGAAAAAACAGGATGTACCAACTGCGGAGCATCTGGCGCACGTTGCGAGGCAGCGCCGCGCGGAATTTCGCCGGATGCGGGCAGTTCATCACCACCAGCCGCTCGACGAGCTCCGGCCGCTTGAGCGCGGTTGCCCACGCGATCGCGCCGCCCCAGTCGTGCCCGACCACGACCGCGCGCTTTCGCCCCATCGCCTCGATAAGCTCGGCGACGTCGCCAATCAGGAGGTCGAGCGCGTAATTCTCAACGCCGCGGGGAGCGTCGGTCTCGCCGTAGCCGCGAAGATCGGGCGCGACGCATTCGAAGCGCGGCGCGAGCGCTCTCAATTGATGACGCCACGAGTACCAGCATTCCGGAAATCCATGCAGCATCACGACCAGCGGCCCGCTTCCGGCCCGCGCAACGCGCATGTTGAGCCCGTTCGGAAGCCTCAGTT
This sequence comes from Deltaproteobacteria bacterium, assembly GCA_021786815.1. Lineage (GTDB taxonomy): Bacteria > Desulfobacterota > Binatia > Binatales > Binataceae > DTIX01. The sequence goes on along the minus strand of JAJYMR010000063.1, from coordinate 3,287 downwards.
TCTCAAGCCGCCACGGTTCCACGACCTAAGTGCCCTCGCCTCGACGCCGCGAAATGCTGAAGGGAAAACAAGGGCCGCGTTCGGCGAAAACGCGGCCCTCGCAGTGCGAGCGTTTCGCTCAGGCTGCCACCTTGCTCGTACCCTGAAGCGCCGGAAGTTCCGGATTGCAGACGTAGCGCAGCCTGGGAAGCGTCACGTCGGCGGTCGCATAGGTCGCCGCGATTGGCCATGTGACGCGCAGATGCTCCCGCGCGCGAAACGCCTCGGCGTCGAGCGTGACGACGCGAGGACGGCCGCGTTCGGCGCGATGGAACACGTATTCGGGATCGACCTGCACCAGCACGGGCTTGCCGTCGCCCTTGTTGCGGCAAAGATGCATGCTCGCGATGTACTGGATGTCGTTGCCGGCGATGGAGTCGCGGTCGACCTCCTCGATTTCGAGCACGGTACTGCCGCCGGCTTTGACTCGGCCGACAACGCGGTCGTGACGCAGCACCAGGCTCACGTCGCCGGCCGCCACCGGATAGCCCCATCGCGCGGCCATCTCCTTCGCGGCGGCCTCGTTGTTCACATAGCTTCTGAGCACGTGCCCGCGCGGTCTTACGCCGGTTCGGCCGGCTATCCGGACCTCGGCGACCGCGAACGGGCCGAAGGGGCTTTCCGGGTAGCTGGCGACGTTGAAAATAGCGTAGGCGGGAACCGCAGGATGCATCGTGCGCGGCAGCAGCGCGTCGGCCGGGTCATCCTCGATCTCCATGTGCACCTCGAGGATTCGCGCGCCCTTGAGCGTCCACGATTCGGTCCCGTATCCATCGATGACGGGAATCGATTTGGTCCAGGCGTTGAGATCAAGACATCCGAAACGAGGCGGCATCAACGTCCTCCGGCGGCAGCGGCGGCATTGTCACCGCGGCTCTGAAATTGCGGCATCACTTCCTTGGCGAACAGCCTGAGGCTCTTCAGCACCTGCTCCTGCGGCACGGCCTCGAGCGCGTTGAGCAGGAAGTTCACATGGTCCACGCCAACCGACTCCCACTGCTTGAGCGCCCTGACGATTCGCGCCGGGTTTCCGATCGCGACGCCCTCGGGAGCGCCCGATTCGTCGCCCGGGCCGGCGGCTTCCTGGCGAAGCGACGGGAGCAGTCCGAGCGAAGGATAGGACTTGCTCGGGAAGGCTTCGCGCGCCGCGACCAGTTGCGCCGCGAGGTAATTGAACGAACCGGTCAGCCGGCGGCCCATCTTAACGCCCTCGGCGTCGTCTTCATGGCAAAACAGGAAGTTGACGGTCGCGACCTTCTCGTTGACGACTTCGCCCACCGGCTCGCAATTGCGAATTATGCGCCGGTAGTTCTTTACCTTCTCTTCCTGCTCCTTGAACCCACCAAAGGTAAGTCCGAGCGAGCCCATCCCGCGCTCGGCCGCGTCGATTTCAGTGCCGGGGCTGGTGACTGCGACCCACATCGGCGGATGCGGCTTCTGGTAGGGCTTCGGCAGGATGGTCCGCGTGGGCATCGACCACGAGCGTCCCTGGTAGGAATAACGCTCCTGCGTCCACATCTTCGGCAGGCAGTGGACGATTTCGTCCCAGGTCTTCTTGGTCTCGTCGGGATTCACGCAAAAGCCGCCCAGCTCGGTCCAGGTTGCTGAGCGGCCGGTTCCGACTTCGAGCCGTCCGCCCGATAAAATATCGAGGACGGCGGTGCGTTCGGCGATTTTTATCGGATGGTTGAACTCGGGAACGCACACGATAATTCCGTGGCCGACGCGGATGTTCTTCGTAACCATCGCGCACGCGGTCAGGAACAGTTCCGGAGCGGGACAATGTGAGTATTCTTCGAGGAAGTGATGCTCGACGGCCCAGACGTTGGAGAAGCCGAGTTCGTCGGCGAGTTTCACCTGCTCGAGGCAACGGTCATAGACGGTTTTCTCGGTTTCGTTGGTCCATGGACGCGGCACCGAGATCTCGTAAAAGAGCCCGAATTTCATGGACAACACCTCCGCAATACCGTTCGTTTAGCTCAGTTCGGGGTCAAAACGAAAGTGGTGCGCAAAGGGGTGGTCTAGCCTACCATTGAGGAATCAATGTGACTTTTTGCCGCCTCGCGAACGTCAAAATGTTGAATGAAGGCGGACATTGCGGAGATGGACCGTTCGATGACTTCGCGCGCGCAACGCGAATTGAGTGGATCTTGCTGCTTCGGCCGCACTGTCGCTAGGTCATACGCCGACCGAGAAAAAGTCAGGATTCCTCGCGCGTGAGGCTGGTGCCCCTTCGTTCGTGGCCGGCGAGGACCACGATCGCGCCGAGCGTCAGCACCACCGCCGCGACCACCGCGAGCGCGGTCTCGTAGCCGGCGCGCTCCGCTATCAGCGCCTCGACGAACGCCGCATTGGCCGCGAACAGAACTCCAAGCTGATACGCAAGCCCCGAGAACAGGCCGCGAACCTCGGGCGGCGAGAGTTCCGCAAGATGCGCCGGAATTACGCCCCACGCGCCCTGCACCATGAACTGCATCAGGAAAGCTCCGCCCGCGAGCAGGAGGATCGAGCGCGGCACGATCCATAGCGGGACGATCAGAAGGCCGATCGCGAGCGCGATCGCCATCGCGCGCCGCCGCCCGATCCGGTCCGAGAAGTAGCCGAACAGCACGCCGCCCGCGAGCGCGCCGAGATTATAGATGATCGCGATCGTCGCGACGGTGCGCGGGTCGAGGCCGCGCTGCTTGCCGAGGAAAGTCGGATACATGTCCTGCGTGCCGTGCGAGACAAGATTCATCATCGTCATCAGCAGGACGAGGTAGAGAAAGAGCCGGAGGTTCGACCATACCGCGTCGATAATCGCGCGCGGTTCGGGCCGGGTGCGCTCCCATGCTTCCGACTCGGGCACGCTTGAGCGGATATAGAGCGTCAGCAGCGCAGGCGCGCCGCCGAGAAAAAACATCGCGCGCCATCCGAACGCCGGAAAGACGAAAAAATACGCCGCCGCCGCGAGCAGGTAGCCGACCGCGTAGCCTTCCTGCAGCAGGCCGGAGAAAAACCCGCGCCATCGCGGCTCAACCGCTTCCATCGCAAGCGACGCGCCCACGCCCCACTCGCCACCCATCCCGATTCCGTAGAGCGCGCGCAGGAAAAGGAACGTCCCGTAGCTCGGCGCAAGCCCGCTCATCACCTCGACGACCGAGTAAAAGATCACGTCGGCCATCAGCGGGATTCGCCGTCCGTAACGATCGGCGATCCATCCGAAGACCAGCGCGCCGACCGGCCGCATCATCAGCGTCGCCGTGATC
>JAJYMR010000304.1 GCA_021786815.1 Deltaproteobacteria bacterium | reverse complement strand
GCACGTGATGGTGATCGCGGGAGGGCGCGGCAAGGGCGGCGCGTCGCTGCTCACCTCGCGCGGAGCCTTGCGGACGGGCGCCGGATTGGTCACTGCGGCAATCCCGGAATGCGTCGCGAATATCGTCGCCTCGGGCCAAGCCGAACTGATGACTGAGCCGATACCGGATCGTCATGGGCATTTCGACGCCGACGCCGCGCCCGACGTGCTTGCGCGGCTGGTCGAGGGCAAGGACGCATTGGTGGTCGGCCCCGGAATCGGCGTAAGCGACGATACGAAACGGCTCGTCGAATGGCTTATCCTGCACGGAGTCGCGCCCGAGCGTCCGGTATTGATTGACGCGGACGCGCTGAACGCCCTCGCGCAGCTTGGATGCGCGCGGGCGCGCGAGGCGCGCGGCGCGGTCGTGATGACGCCTCATCCGGGCGAGATGGCCCGGTTGCTCGGAATCTCGACGGGCGCGGTCAACGCGGACCGGATAAGCGCGGCGCGAACTCTCTCGGAGCGGACTCACGCGGTCGTTCTGCTCAAGGGCGCGCGTTCGGTTATAGCCGGACCCGAGGGCGAGGTTTACGTCAACTCGACGGGAAATCCCGGGATGGGCTCGCCGGGGATGGGCGATGCGCTCTCGGGGATGGTCGGCGCACTGATGGGCCAGGGATTGAAAGCGCTGGACGCGCTTGCGCTCGGGGTTTTCCTGCACGGGTACGCGGCCGACAGGGTCGCGCATAGGCTCGGACGGGTCGGCTATCTGGCCGGCGATGTCATCGAGGAAATCCCACGCGCGCTCGAAGCGCTTGCCTCGTGAGCGCGCTATAATCGGCGATGCGGCCGGAGGTGCGGCCGCTTTTTCGATGACCGCATTGCCAAGAATTTCAGCGGACGAGGGGGACGAAGCCGTTCTCGTCGTCGAAAGCAAATCCATCCGCGAAACCAAGACCTGGGGACGGCGGCTTGCCTCGCTGCTCGAAGGCGGTGAGCTGATTGGGCTTATTGGCGAGCTCGGCGCCGGCAAGACCTGCTTTATCAAGGGCCTCGCGCGCGGGCTCGGCCTGCGCCAGGAGGATATCCTGAGCCCCACCTTCACGATGATCCAAGAGCATCACGGACGCTTCACCCTCTATCATATCGACCTCTACCGCCTTGAAACGCCAAGCCTCGATGACATGGGGCTACGCGAGTACCTGTTCTCGCCGGGCGTCGCCGCGGTGGAATGGTTCGAGCGGCTCAAGGAGGCCAACGAACTCGCGATGCTGGCGGTCAGGATGAGCTACGCCGGAGCGAGCAGCCGGCGGATAGAATTTCGTGCCGGCGGACCGCGCTATAGGGCGCTCGTTGCCGAGCTGAGGCGCCGCTTTTCCTAGAATGTGTGCGGGTTTTTCGGATGTTGCGGTGGAACGAGGCCGTTCCCCGCGCACGACGCTCGACGACGGCCCCTCCGATGCGGAAACCCTCTGGTTTACGTGATAATTTACGCTCATAATTAGTCTTCACGCGCAAACTCGCGCCTTTTTTGGGACTCCCGTAAATGAGTCTGATTGTTCAGAAATACGGCGGCACGTCGGTCGGCTCGACAGAGCGGATCAAGGCGGTTGCCGAGCGTGTCATCCAGGCCCGCAAGCGGGGCAACGATCTCGTGGTGGTCGTGTCAGCGATGGCGGGTGAGACCAACCGCCTGTTCAAACTCGCCCATGAACTCAGCGATGCGCCCAATCCGCGCGAGACCGACGTTCTGGTCGCAACCGGAGAGCAGGTTTCGGCGGCGCTGCTGGCGATTCGGCTCGAAGCACTCGGATATCCGACGGTTTCGTTTCTCGCTCATCAGCTGAAGATCGCGACTGACTCGAATCACGGGCGCGCCCATATCAGGTCGGTCGAATCCGAGCGCGTAAGGCAGGCGCTCGGCGAGGGCAGGATCGCGGTGGTCGCGGGTTACCAGGGCGTGGACCCGGCCGGCGATATCACGACGCTCGGGCGCGGCGCCTCCGACCTTACGGCGGTTGCGCTTGCGGCCGCGCTTGGCGCCGACGTGTGCGAAATCTACACGGACGTGGAGGGCGTTTACACCGCCGATCCGAATATAGTGCCGGGCGCGAAAAAGCTCGACCGCATCTCGTACGACGAGATGCTGGAGATGGCGGGTCTGGGCGCGAAGGTGCTACAGATACGCTCGGTCGAGCTTGCGCAGAGATACAACGTGCCGCTGGTGGTACGTTCCAGTTTCAGCGACGCGGAGGGAACCTGGGTGGGCCAAGGTGATCGCTCAATGGAAGACATTCTGGTCTCGGGAGTTACGCTCGATCAGAACCAGAGCAAGATAACGATTGCGGGTGTCGAGGACCGTCCCGGTCTCGCGGCGAAGATTTTCGGTCCGATCGCGGCCGCCGGGATCGTCGTTGACATGATTATCCAGAACGCGAGCGCCGACGGGCGCACCGACATGACCTTCACCGTCGCGCGCGACGACCTGCGCCGCGCCATTGAGCTGGTCAAGCGTGTCGCCGGCGAGATCGGAGCCCAGGGCGTGCGCCACGAAGACCCGGTCGCAAAGGTTTCCATCGTCGGGCTCGGGATGCGCACGCATGCCGGAGTCGCGGCCACGATGTTTCGGGTGCTCGCCGACGAGCGGATCAATATCGAGATGATCGCAACCTCGGAAATAAAGGTATCGGTGGTGGTCAACGCGAAGTACGGAGAGCTTGCGATGCGGGCGCTGCACGACGCCTTTCTGGGCGGCGCTTCCAATGTCGTGCCGGAGATGGTTTGAACGATGGCCGCGGCGAAGAAAATCCAGATCTACGATACGACCCTGCGCGACGGCTGCCAGTCCGAGGACGTTTCGCTCACGGTTGACGACAAAGTCCAGATCGCGCGAAAGCTCGACGAGCTTGGCGTCGATTATATCGAGGGCGGATGGCCCGGTTCGAACGAGCGCGACGCGGCATTTTTCCGCGAAGTGAAAAAGGCGCGCCTCAGGCACGCCCGGATCGCGGCTTTCGGCTCGACCCGGCGCGCCAACGTAAAGGCCTCGCAGGACCGCAACCTTCAGCTCCTGCTCAAGGCCGACACGCCCGTTGCGACCGTGGTCGGCAAGACCTGGGACCTCCACGTGCGCGAGGCGCTCAGAATCTCGCCCGAGGCCAACTTGGAGATTCTTCACGACACGATCGCGTTTTTGAAAAAGCGCGTCGACGAGGCGATCTTCGACGCCGAACATTTCTTCGACGGCTATTTCAACAACCCCGAGTTCGCGCTTGCCTGTCTGCGCGCGGTTGACGACGCCGGCGCCGCTCTGATCTGCCTTTGCGACACCAACGGCGGACGCTTGCCTCATGAGATAGAGGACGCCGTGCGCGTGGCCGTCGAGACCGTGCGATGCCCGATCGGAATCCATTGCCACAACGATTCCGAGGTTGCGGTCGCCAACTCGCTCGCGGCCGTCCGCGCGGGCGCATCCCAGGTCCAGGGCACGATCAACGGGCTCGGCGAGCGATGCGGCAACGCCAATCTGGTCTCGATAATTCCCGACCTGCAACTGAAGCTTGGCTACCAGTGCGTCGCGCCGCCGAAGCTCAAGGTTCTCCAGGAGCTTTCGATGCTCGTGTACGAGCTGGCCAATATCACGCCCCATCCGCGCCAGCCCTACGTCGGGCGAAGCGCGTTCGCGCACAAGGCGGGACTTCACGTCTCGGCAATCCAGCGCGACGCCCGCACCTACGAGCACATCGACCCGGCGCTGGTCGGCAACGACCGCCGGGTGCTTCTCTCGGAACTCTCCGGGCGCGCGAATATCGTCTACAAGAGCAGGGAGTTCGGTCTCGATATCGAGCAGAACAACGAGAAGATCGGCCATCTGCTCGACGAGCTGAAACGCCTTGAGAGCGAAGGCTATTCGTTCGAGGGCGCGGACGCCTCGTTCGAACTCCTGATGCTGCGGACGCTCGGGATGGCCCGCGAGCATTTCAGGTTCGTGAGCTTCCGGGTCTTCGACGACAAGTGGCATGAGGACCGCGCGCCGTTCAGCGAGGCGGTCGTGGTGATCGAGGGACCCGACGGAAAACGCTCGCGTACCGCCGCGATCGGCAATGGCCCCGTCAACGCGCTCGACTCGGCGCTGCGCCAGGCGCTGGTTCCCTATTATCCGAGCCTGGAAGCGATGGAGCTGAGCGACTACAAGGTCCGCGTGCTCGACAACGGCCGCGGGACCGGCGCCCGCGTCCGCGTGCTTATCGAATCGACCGACGGAAGGCGGCGATGGGGCACCGTGGGAGTGTCAGCCAACGTGGTCGAGGCGAGCTGGCAAGCGCTGGTTGACTCTGTCGAATACAAACTCCACAAGGATAATGTGAAGCCGCGCGCGAAAGCGCCCGCGGCGGCGGGCAACGGCCGCTCGCGCTCAAGGCGCGGGGCGGCCGGCAGTGCGTCCGCCGAGTCAGGGGCCTGACCCGGCTCCGCGGCTGCCACAAGGGCGAATCCGATGGCAATTCTCGCCCGCATCCGGGAAGACATCCAGGCGGTGTTCGAGCGCGACCCCGCCGCGCGAACCACGCTTGAGGTGGTCCTCACCTATCCCGGCCTTCACGCCATCTGGGCCCATCGCTTCTCCCATTGGCTCTGGGAGCATCGGCTGAAACTTCTCGGACGCCTCGTGAGCGAGTTCTGCCGATGGACGACCGGCATCGAGGTCCATCCCGGCGCCACGGTCGGGCGGCGGTTGTTCATCGACCACGGGATGGGAGTCGTGATCGGCGAGACCGCCGAAATCGGCGACGATGTGCTCATCTACCAGGGCGTGACGCTCGGCGGCACGAGCCTCAAGAAGGAAAAACGTCATCCGACGATCGAGGACCACGTGATGATCAGCGCGGGCGCGGCGGTGATCGGCCCGGTCAGAATCGGGCGCGGAAGCAGAATAGGCGCGGGTGCGGTCGTGGTGTCGGACGCGCCGGCTTATTCGACGGTGGTCGGAATCCCGGGCAAGGTGATCGAGGGGGAAAGTGCGCGCCAGGACGTGCTCGAACTCGAGCATCGCAAGCTTCCCGACCCGGTCGCGCGCGCGATAAACCAGCTCGTAGACCGGATCAACCGGATGAACGTCCGGCTCGCCGAAGTCGAAGAGCGCCAGGACTGCCTCGAAGACAAGCTTGCGCCGGCCGACGGCCAGGTCAGCGGGGATTCGCTTCCCAAAGACAAGTAAACGGCCCCAACCTCAGGCCGGAGCGCCGCTTGGGCCGGCCGGGTTTGCTCTCCCGGTAATCGCTTTTTGCCGCTGTTTGAACGCCGCGCACCTTCTTTTGCTGCCTCGCACGGTAAGCTAAGTTAGTACCTCTTTCAGTAGCGGTACTGCGCGGGCGATGACTATCTATCTCGACCATAATGCGGGCGCTCCGCTCCGGCCCGAAGTGCGCGCGGCTATCGAGCGATTCCTTCGCGACGAGGGCGCAAATCCGTCTTCGGTCCATCGCGGCGGCCAGCGCGCGCGCCGCGAACTGGAGAATGCCCGCGCCCGCGTCGCGCGCCTCATCGGCGCCGAGCCGCGCCAGATGATCTTTACCGGCGGCGGCACCGAGTCGAACAATCTCGCGATTTTCGGCGCGACCAAGGCGCAGGCGGCGCGGCGCAAGATCGTTAGTTCCGCAATCGAGCATTCGTCGGTTCTCGCGCCGCTCTCCGAGCTTGAATCGCAGGGATTCCAGGTGATCCGCGTCGCGCCCGATCGCGATGGCCGCATCGCGCCCGAGCGGGTTATCGCGGCGCTCGATCGCGATACCGCGCTGGTCACGCTTTCCATGGCGAACGCCGAGGTCGGCACGCTCCAGGAGCTTGCGCCCATTGGACTTGCCGCGCGCGAGGCCGGAGCCGTCTTCCATGTGGACGCGGCGCAGGCCGTGGGACGCGTGCGCGTGGACGTATCTGAGCTGGGATGCGGCCTGATGACGCTTAGCGGGCACAAGGTCGGAGCGCCGGCCGGAAGCGGTGCTCTCTACGTGCGCGAGCCTGCCGCGCTGGCGCCGATAATCCTTGGCGGACCGCATGAAGCCGGCCTTCGCGCGGGCACGCAGAATCTGCTCGGCGCACTCGCGTTCGGCGCCGCCGCCGAAGCCGTGGAGCATGCGTTCGAGAGCGAGACGGCGCGCGTGGCCGCGCGGTCAGAAAGGATGCTCTCGCGCCTCACGGACGCGATTCCCGGTCTTCGGCTCAACGGACCGCGTGAGGGGCGTATCGCGAACACGCTCAATCTCACGTTCCCGGGTGTTCTCGGCGAAAGCCTGCTGATCGCGCTCGATCTCGAAGGTGTGGAAGTCTCGATGGGCTCGGCGTGCGCGGCGGGAGCGGTTGAGCCGTCGCATGTGCTGCTCGCGATGGGCCGAAGCGCGGGGGAGGCGCGAAGCTCGCTCAGGCTAAGCCTCGGCTGGAACACCACGGCCGAGGACGTCGAACGCGCCTCGGAGATAATCGTCCGTGTATGGCGGCGGGTCGCCGAGTCCGAACCCGCGCCGCGCGGCGAGAGCGTGGAGGCTATCCGATGAGCGCGCGGGTGCTGGTCGCGATGTCGGGCGGGGTGGACAGCTCCGTCGCCGCCGCGCTTCTCTGCGAAGCCGGGTACGACGTGGTCGGCGTTGCGATGAGGCTTGCGCCGGAGCCGCCGCCGGGAATTGCGCGCAGGCGCGGCACGTGCTGCTCGCACGACGACTTCGAAGACGCCCGGCGGGTCGCGGAGCGGATGGATTTTCCGTTCTACGTGGTCGATCTGCGCGAGGATTTCTCCGCCCGCGTCATACGCAACTTCGTAAACGAATATCTCGACGGCCGGACGCCGAATCCGTGCGTGATGTGCAATCGGGAAATAAAGTTCGACCGGCTCTGGAGCAGGGCGCGCGCGCTTGGCGCCGATTTCGTAGCGACCGGCCATTACGCGCGAATCGAGCGCGGCGCCGAGATGCGCTATCGCCTGCTGCGCGCGGCCGACGGCTCGAAGGACCAGTCGTATTTTCTTTTTACGCTCGGCCAGGCCGAGCTGGCCCGTACGCTTTTTCCGCTCGGCGCGATGACCAAGGCCGAGGTCAGGGTGCGCGCGCGCGAAATCGGGCTTGCCAACGCCGACAAGCCTGAGAGCCAGGAGATATGCTTCGTTGCCGACGGCGACTACGCTCGGTTCGTCGAGCGCGAGGCTCCGCGCGGACGGATTCGCCCGGGCCATGTCGTCGATTCCGGCGGGCAGGTGCTCGCCGGGCACGCCGGGGTGCATCGCTTCACCGTCGGCCAGCGCCGCGGCCTTGGAATTGCGGCGGGCGAGCCGCTTTATGTTCGCGAGATAAGGCCCGCAAACGGCGAAGTCGTGGTGGCAAGGCGCGAGGACCTAAGATGCGCGGGGCTCGTCGCGAGCCGCGTGAACCTCGTTAACCCCGAGCTTTGCCGCGCCGGCGCGGTGGATGTCGAGGTCAAGATCCGCTACCGTCATCCGGCGCTCCCGGCCACGCTTGCGATGGACGGCCGGGGCCGGGCGGAAATCCGCTTCCGGTCGCCGGCTCCGACGGTAACACCCGGGCAGGCGTGCGTCTTCTACCGCGGCGACGAGGTGGTGGGCGGCGGATTTATCGACCGGGCGATTGAAGGATAGCCGCGCGATGCGTTTTGCGATTGCGACCCTCGGATGCAAGGTCAATCAGTACGACTCGGCGATGATCGAGTCGCGCCTTGCCGCGCGCGGGCTTAAGCGCTGCGAGTTCGACGAAGCGGCCGACGTCTATATCGTCAACACCTGCACTGTTACCGACAAGGCCGATGCCGAGAGCCTGAGGCTTGCCCGGCGCGCGCGCAGGCTCAATCCCAGGGCGCGTGTCGTGATGACCGGATGCCTCGCGCAGGCAAATCCGGCCGCGCTTTCGCGCGCCAACGAGGTTGACGCGGTCGTCGGACTCGCGCGCCCCGACGACCTCGAGCGCGCGGTGATGGGCCAGGCGGTCGAGCGCGTCGCGGTCTCAAACCTGCGCAAGGTCCGCGGCGAGATCGAGCTCAGCGGCGTCGCGACCGAGGGGCAGACGCGCGCCTTCGTCAAGCTGCAGGAGGGATGCGACCAGTTCTGCAGCTTCTGTATCATCCCGGTCTCCCGTGGGACATCGCGAAGCGTCGAGCCGCGCAGGGTGATTGAAGCGCTCGACGAGCTTCATGCGCGCGGCTTCAAGGAAGTCATCCTTTCCGGCGTTCATCTGGGCGGCTACGGACGCGATCTTGACCCGCCGGTTGAGCTTTCCGAGCTGCTCGAGATGCTGGCCGAACGCTCGCCGCTCGGGCGGATCAGGATCAGTTCGCTGGATCCGGAAGAGCTAACTGACCGGATAATCGCTATAATTAAGTCAAGCGATCGCCTTTGTCCGCATCTGCATCTGCCGCTTCAGGCCGGTCAAGACCGGGTGTTGGCGGCGATGCGGCGGCGGTACGATACTGCATTCTATCGGGAACGGCTCGAACGGGTGCTCGAAGCGATGCCCGACGCCGCGGTTGGTACTGATATTATCGTGGGCTTTCCGGGCGAAAGCGTGGAGCAGTTTAAGGCCTCGATAAGGTTCGTCGAGAGCCTGCCGCTCGCCTACATGCACGTTTTTCCATACGCGGTGCGGGCCGGAACCACGGCGGCCAAGATGCCCGACCGGGTGAATCCGGCCGAAATAAAGCATCGTGCGGCGGCGATGCGCGCGGTGGGCGAACGCAAGCGCACAGCTTTCATGGAGCGTTTTGTCGGTCAAAGACTTAAAGTTTTGCTTGAAGAATGGAAACAGGACGGGGGGCTCTGCGGCTATAGCCGCAATTACGTGCGGGTATCGACGCGCAGCCCCGCCGACCTGACTAATCAAGAAGTTGAGGTGGAGGCTTCGTTTGTCCAAGGCGCCCAGGTGGTTGGGGAGATTGTTTCGGTTCAGGGCCAAACCGCGGCCCGAGCCGAAGCCGGTTGAGTCTCTCCAGACCGTCACAGCCGAACTGGAAACGAGACTGGGATACAGGTTTGCTCGACCCGAGCTTCTCACGACCGCGCTCACCCATCCGAGCGCGGCGGTCGGAAGCGACGCGCATTACGAGCGCCTCGAATTCCTTGGCGACGCGGTTCTCGACCTCGCGATAGCGGACATGCTCATGCGCCGCTTTCCCGAGGCCAAGGAAGGACCGCTTTCCAAGCAGCGCGCCTCGATCGTCAACGGCCGCACACTGGCGCTCAAGGCGCAGGCTATGGGGCTTGGCGAGATGCTCAACCTCGGCAAGGGCGAGGAGAAAAGCGGCGGACGCGAGAAGGTCTCGATCCTGGCCGCGGCCTTTGAGGCCATCGTCGGCGCAATCTACACCGACGGCGGACTCGGACCCGCGCAGCGCGTGGTCGAGTCCCTGTTTGTCGATGATATCGGCGGTCCCGCGGCCGAACGCGACTACAAGACCGAGCTCCAGGAGATAGCCTACCGCCGTTTCCGCGCTCAGCCGGTTTACGAACTGGTTTCTGCGCGCGGCCCCGACCATGCCAAACGCTTTACGACTCGTATCCGTATCGCGGGACGCGAACTCGGAACCGGCGAGGGCGGAAGCAAGAAACAGAGTGAGCAGGCGGCGGCTCGCGCCGCACTGATGAGGATTGAAAGCGATTTGCGTGAGCGCGGAAAGTAGGCATCGATGCGGTTTTGTCGTGATGGGCGGGCGTTCGAACGTGGGAAAATCGACGCTCGTCAATTGCCTGGTCGGGCGAAAGGTCGCCATTGTGACCCCCAAGCCCCAGACCACGCGCCGGCGGCTGCTCGGAATCCGTTCCGACCCTGACGCCCAAGTCATCTTTATCGATACGCCCGGTATCCACGAAGCCGAGCGCCTGATCAACCGCCGGATGGTCGAAGCGGCCCGCCGCGCGCTTAACGAGGGCGACGTCGTGATGGGCGTGGTCGAGGCCGCAGAGACGCTCGACCGGCGCGACCGCGCGTTTCTCGCCGAGATGAGCCGGCTCGCCCGTCCCAAGGTTCTCGCGGTCAACAAGATCGACCTTGTCGGGCGCGAGCGGATGCTTCCGATGCTCGAACAGTGCCGCGAAGCGGTGCCGGAAGCCGAAATCGTGCCGGTCAGCGCGCTTACCGGCGAAAATGTCGAAGAATTGCTCGGCACGCTCAAGCGGATGCTGCCAGAGGGTCCCTCGATGATGCCCGAGGACGAATACACCGACCAGAGCGAGCGCATGCTCGCGGCGGAAGTGATTCGCGAGAAACTCTTCCTCAAGGTCCACGAGGAAGTTCCGTTTTCGAGCGCTGTCCGGGTCGAGCAGTTCGCTGAGGAGCCCGAACGCAAGCTTATCCGGATAGCCGCGCTGATCGTGGTCGAGCGCGACTCGCACAAGGCGATCGTAATCGGAGCGGGCGGCCGGATGATCAAGGAAATCGGCACCGCGGCGCGGCTCGAACTCGAAGAGATGCTGGGCTCGCGCGTCTTTCTGGAACTTCATGTAAAGGTTGACCCTCATTGGACGCGCAATCTGCGCAAGCTCGAGGAGATGGGAATCGGAACATGACGGCGCTCGGAAAACCAAAGAGCCGCCCCGCGTCCGCCGCGGTTTCGGCCGTGCTCGGCGAGGGGCTTCCGAGCGTGGTCCTGGTCGGCAGGGCCAACGCCGGCAAATCCACCCTGTTTAACCGCATCGCCCGTGGCCGCCGCGCGATAACGAGCGCGATTCCCGGCACCACGCGCGATCTGAACTTCGCTCGCGCCTCGCACGGCGAGCGCGAGTTCGTCGTGATCGATTCGGGCGGGCTTGAAATCGGCGGACGCGAGGCGATGTCCGAGCGCGTCGCGCGCGAGGCGCTCGCCGCAGTCGGCGTCGCCGACGTGGTCGTGATGCTTTTCGACGGCCGCGCGGGATTTTCCGAGGCCGACGCGGAAGCGCTCGCGCTCATCCGCGAGACGGGATGCCCGATGCTGGTCGCGGTCAACAAGATCGACCGTCCCGGTCAGGAGACGGCCGCCTCCGAGTTCTACGCGACCGGCGCGGAAAAGCTTTATTTCGTATCGGCGGCTCACGGCCTTGGCGTCGAAGAACTGCTCGACGCCGTGGTCGAGCGTCTTCCCGCGCGCGAAGCGGCGCCCGAGGAAAAGCCCGAGCTCAGGATAGCGCTTGTCGGCCGGCCCAACGTGGGCAAGTCCTCGCTGCTGAATCGGCTCTGCGGCTTCGAGCGCGCAATCGTCAGCGAAGTGCCGGGAACAACGCGCGACACGCTCGACGTGCGGCTTGCCTTCGAAGGACGAAGCCTTTTGCTCATCGATACGGCCGGAATCAGGCGGCGAACGCGCGTTGCGGGCGAACTCGAGCAGGCCTCGGTCGCGCGCGCGCTCGATACTGTCCGGCGCGCCGACGTGCTGCTGCTGATAATCGACGCAACCGAGGGAATCACCGATCAGGACGCGCGCCTGGCGCGCCTGGTCGATACGAACGATCGCGCGATGGTCGTGGTGTGCAACAAATGGGACCTTGCGGCGCGCGCGGGTGCGAAGATTCCCGCCTTCGTGCGCGAAGCCCATGCGCGTTTCCCGTTTTTGGAGTACGCCACGATGGTGTTCACGTCGGCGCTGACGGGCGACGGCATTCGCGACGTGATTCCGGCCGCGCTTTCGGCGGGCGAGTCGTGGCGCTCGGCCTTTCAGACCTCGAAGCTCAACCGGATCCTGGCCGACGCGCTGGCCGCGATGGATCCGCCGATTATCGCCCGCAGGCGGCTCAACCTGATGTACGTTACGCAGGTTGGGAGCGCGCCGCCCAGGCTCAAATTTTTCTCGAACATGGCGCGCGACATCCCGGCCCATTACGTGCGCTTTCTCGAGTCGCGCTTTCGAAAGGCCCTCGGGCTGGTGGGAACGCCGCTTCGGCTCTCGTTTCGCAGGACCGGGCGCGACGAACGTTCTTCGGGCGCTGCCGCGGCGGGCAGGCGCGGCCGATGAGCGTCACAGGACGGCCGGATTTCGCGCGGCGCTGCCGGACCTATTCGTCCGCGCGCCGGTGTCGGTTATATTAGCGGTTCAAGGCGGATCGCCGTGATACTCATCCTCGATTTCGGAAGCCAGTACACGCAGCTAATCGCGCGCCGCGTGCGAGAGGCGCACGTTTACTGCGAGATTCATCCTTACAACCTCGCGCCCGCCAAGATCCGCGCGATGAAGCCGCGCGGGATTATCCTGTCCGGCGGCCCCGCGAGCTTCTACGAGGAGAACGCGCCCGACGTCGCACCCGAAGCGCTCGCCCTCGACGTGCCGTATCTCGGAATCTGCTACGGCATGTATCTGCTCGCGCATCATCAGGGCTCGAAGACTGCGCCCGCGCGCACCCGCGAGTACGGCCCCGCAACGCTCGTTATCGAACAGGACGATCCGCTCTTCGCCGGCCTCGACCGCCACGAGCAGAAGGTCTGGATGAGCCACGGCGACCGCGTCGAAAAGCTCGCAGCGTCGCTCCGCTCGATCGCGCACACCGAAAATTCCCCGTGCGCCGCGTTTCGCAGCGCCGACGGCCGCCTGCGCGGAATCCAGTTCCATCCCGAAGTCGTCCATACGCCCAGCGGCGCGCAAGTCCTGCGCAACTTCGTGCTCGGAATCTGCGGCGAGCCGGGCGACTGGACGATGGCGAACTTTATCGAGACCAAGGTCGCCGAAATACGCGCGAAGGTCGGCCCCGCCGACAAGGTCGTGATGGGCCTTTCCGGCGGTGTCGATTCTTCGGTCGCCGCCGTGCTTATCCATCGCGCCGTTGGCGACCGGCTCGAATGCGTATTCGTCGATACCGGCCTTTTGCGCGCGGGCGAGCGCGAGCGGATGGAGCAGGTCTTCGCGAACCAGATCGGAATTCGCCTTCGCGTGGTGGACGCTTCGGGGCTCTTCATCGAGCGTCTTTCAGGTGTGACCGATCCCGAGCAGAAGCGCCGCATCATCGGGCACACCTTTATCGAGGTGTTCGACGCCGAGGCGCACAAGCTCGGCGGCGCGCGCTTCCTCGGCCAGGGAACGCTTTATCCCGACGTGATCGAATCGGTTTCTTTCAAGGGACCGTCGGCGACGATCAAGAGCCATCACAACGTGGGCGGTCTGCCCGAGCGGATGAAGCTCGAGCTTATCGAACCGCTGCGCGAACTGTTCAAGGACGAGGTGCGCGAGCTTGGCCGCGAACTCAATCTTCCGCCCGAGATCGTCGAGCGTGAGCCGTTTCCCGGTCCCGGTCTTGCCGTGCGGATCGTCGGCGAGGTCACGCGCGAGCGGCTGGAACTATTGCGTCGCGCCGACGAAATCGTGATGCAGGAGTTCGAGCGCTCGGGCGCGGGACGGCGGCTGTGGCAGGCGTTCGCTGTTCTGCTGCCGCTCAAGACCGTGGGCGTGATGGGCGACGGGCGCACCTACGAGAGCGTGATCGCTATTCGCGCGGTCGAGTCCGAGGACGGGATGACCGCGGACTGGGCGCGACTTGCGCCGGATTTCCTCGCGCGGCTTTCGAGCCGTATCACCAACGAGGCCAAAGGCGTCAACCGCGTCGTTTACGACATAACCTCAAAGCCGCCTGCAACGATTGAATGGGAGTGACACGTGACGGTTCGCACCCGCTACGCGCCGAGCCCGACTGGCTCGCTGCACATCGGCAACGTCCGCTCCGGGCTGTTCGCCTACCTCTTCGCGCGCCATAACAAGGGCGCGTTCATCCTGCGTATCGACGATACCGACCGCGAACGGTCAACGAAGGAATCGCTCGACGAGATCCTTGAGAGCCTTCGATGGATCGGGATGGAATGGGACGAAGGCCCGCCCAACCCGCTCTACTTCGAGTCCAACCGTTTCGATCTCTATCGCGACGCGGCGCGAAAGCTCCTGCGCGAGGGCAAGGCGTATCCGTGCTACTGCACCGCCGAGGAACTCGAAGCGAAACGCAAGCAGGCCGAACGCGACCGCCGCAAGCCCGGCTACGACGGCAAATGCCGCGACCTTGGCTTTCCGCCCGATATTGAGCTTCCCGACCGCGACGCGGGCCGCAACTACACGATCCGCTTCCGCTCGCCGCGCGAAGGCCAGACCGTGGTCGACGATCTGATCAAGGGCCGCGCCGTGTTCGAGAACTCCGAACTCGACGACCTGATAATTTTCCGCTCCGACGGCGTTCCGACCTACAACTTCGCAACCGTTATCGACGACGCCGACTTCCGTATCACGCACGTCGTGCGCGGCGACGACCATCTGCCGAACACTCCGCGCCAGATGCAGATATTCCGCGCGCTCGGGCTCGAGCCGCCTGCGTACGCGCATCTGCCGATGGTGATGGGGCCGGACGGGACCAAGCTTTCCAAGCGTCACGGCGCGACCTCTGTCTTCGCATACCGCGACGCCGGATATTTTCCCGAGGCGCTCATCAATTACCTCGCGCGCCTTGGATGGTCGCACGGCGACCAGGAGATTTTCACACGCCAGGAGCTGGTCGAATATTTCGATTTTTCCGGATGCGGAAAATCCG
>JAJYMR010000024.1 GCA_021786815.1 Deltaproteobacteria bacterium | reverse complement strand
GTTCGGAGGTGTAGGTCACCAGCACGCCCTTGGGCTTCTGGTTGGGCTGTGTCTGTTCGGCCTTCGGCAGGTCCACGTGCGCGGCGGACTCGATTGTCACGGCGGTCGTGACCATGAAGATGATCAACAGGACCAGGAAGATATCGGTCAGCGGGGTGATATTAATCTCCGAGAAGACCCCGCCGCCTTGGTTGGTACTCATTGCCATTGGCAAATCCCCTCGAGCGCGCCAGTTCCGTCCCTAACTGCCGAGCGATTTCATCTCGTTACCGATTTGGGCGTTGGTCGCTCTCTTGGCCGCGATCGCGATGGTCGCGGCGCCGGCGGCCTTGGCGATGTTGAGAATCCGGATCATGTCGCCAAGCACCACCTTGCGGTCGCCCTGGAAGACGACGACCTTGGTCTTGATCTTGCCGAGGTCTTCGCGAAGCGTCGGCAAAAGCTCGCGTTCCGGGACGTCCTTGGAATTCACGAACAGGTCATGCTGCGAGGTGTAGGTGACGATTACACCCTTGTCCTCGGGCGTGGTGTTCTCCGCCAGGGGCAGGTCCACATGCGCGGCCGTTTCCACCGTGACCGACGTGGTCACCATGAAGATGATGAGCAGAACCAGGAAGATATCGGTCAGCGGCGTGATGTTGATGTCGGCGAATACGCCGCTGCCGCTTTTGGGACCACTAACGGCCACTGGACTGCCTCCCCTGCAGGGCGGCGTCGATCAGGCGGTCGCCATTGATTTGCAGCAGTGCGTTGATGTTCTCGATTTTTACGGAGAAGTAGTTGTAGAAAATGACCGCGACGATCGCGACCGCCAGTCCAAGCGCGGTTGCAATCAGCGCCTCCGAGATGCCGGCCGCGACGACCGAGAAGCCGCCGGTTCCCATGATCGCCATCGACTGGAACGATTCGAGAATACCGACGACGGTCCCGAACAGTCCGATGAACGGAGCCGACGAGCCCGAGGTGGCGAGAACCCAGACGTAACGCTTGAATTCCAGCGTCTCCTGGAAACGGCGCTCTTCGTCGATCTCGGTCAGTTGGTCGCGATCCAGCGTCTGGGCGGCCGCAATCAGTCCATGGTAAACGCGTTCGGCCGGAGTGCTGCGAGCCTGCGTCGCCTGAAGCGCCTCGTTGAACTTGCCCTGGCGCAGGGGGGTGATTAACGAATCGGCGAGCTTCGCGGCCTTGCCCTGGATGCCCCACAGCGCCCACGCGCGCTCGAAAATGATCGCGAGACACACGATTGACATGATCAGGAGCGGATAGGTCGCGTAGTAACTCCGCTCGATCATCGCAATGATACCAAACTGACTTTCCATCGCTATCCTTTCACCTGTCCCGTGATTTGAGCGGTGCTGCAGAGGTCCCGCTCCGACCTTGACTCACAATGTGAAAAATAAAACCCCAAGCGCCATCCTTGCGTCTGGCAATCGGTTCGAACCCGCAACGGCCCCAGTTGCGACTCCCCATTTCGAACCAAAAACGACCGAAAGTCTATGAGATGGTACGCGGGTAGTCCAATGCAACAAAGTTGCAATTTTGTCAAGGGGGGATACCACAGCTAATCGCAGCGACGATGAAAACCGCCCCAAACCGCTTAGTTACTTCCGAGGCGTGAAATACGCATGCGGCAGCGTCGCTTCATGCCGGAAACCCCGCGCCGAGAGCGACCATGGCCAACGGCCCGCACACCCCGCGGATGCCTGCTCTTTGCCTTGACTTCCCGGTCCTTCGAGTTTATCCAGAATAAGGTCGTGCAGCGAGTCCTTTTGTAAAGAGTTTCCCGGCTTCCAAAAGGTGTGCAATTCGAATCCATGACGGCGCGAAAAGCCGATTTGTTCAGTTCCGCCCTGATGCTTTCCGTGTCCGTGTTGATGGCGGGTGCGCTCGGCGCCTGCCGCGTGAGCGGACCGGCAAAGGCTGCGCATGCTGGATCGGCCAAGAAGACCGCTTCCGCAAGCCCGTACGAGACGACCAACCAGATCCCATCCGACCTTTTCAAGACGATGCCCATATATCCGGGCTCGAAGGTCGTCCACGTGCGCAAGCCCAAGGGCGGGATGCGCGAGATCGTGTTCGAATTGAACGGCGCGCCCGCGCTCGACAAGCTGGTGAGCTTCTATAAGGATGGCCTTAAGAAGAACAATTTCATTATAACGTCTTCTTTGATGTTGAGGGTTCGAAACACCTGGTCGTGCGACTTTCACAAGCAGGGCCGCCCGGGCAATATCGCGCTGTACCCGACCGGCAAGGACAAGTCGAAGATGACCATCGACCTCATCTACGAGATTCCAAGCAAGAGCGAGCAGGCATTTCTCGCGCCGGTTGAGAAGTTCGACGTAATTGGACCAGGCAGGCCAGGAACGGTCGCCCAAACAGCTCCAAATGAAAATGAAAAGGTGAAGAGGAACTGACAGATGGCACTATTGGATGGAAAGGTTGTAGTGATAACCGGCGCCGGACGCGGAATCGGCCGTGAAGAGGCGCTCCTGATGGCGAAGCTGGGCGCCAAGGTCGTGGTCAACGATCTCGGCGGCCATTTCGACGGAACCGGGCAGTCGCGCTCCCCGGCCGAGGAAGTGGTCAAGGATATCCGTTCCGCCGGCGGCGAGGCGGTCGCCAACTTCGAGAGCGTCAGCGATTTCAAGTCCGCCAAGCGGATCATCGAGTGCGCGCTCGACAACTTCGGCAAGTGCAACATCGTAGTGAACAACGCCGGTATCCTGCGCGACCGGATGATCTTCAACATGAGCGAAGAGGACTGGGACGCGGTCGTCGCAGTTCACTTGAAGGGCACCTTCAACCTCGCCCGCCATTCCTGCTCCTACTGGCGTGAGCAGCACAAGGCCGGCAACATCCTGAACGGCCGCCTCATCAACACCAGTTCCGACTCCGGCATCCTGGGCAACGCCGGCCAGAGCAACTACGGCTCGGCCAAGGCCGCGGTGGCCGCGATGGCGATAATCGTTGACCGCGAGATGCATCGCTACGGCGTTACCGCCAACGCAATCGCTCCGGTCGCCCGTACCCGCCTCACAATCGACGCGACTCCGCAGACTGCCGCGAGCATGGGCAAGGTCACTGAGGGCCAGTGGGATCCGTTCGGCCCGGCCAACGTCGCTCCGCTCGTCGCATGGCTCGGCAGCGACGACGCCAAGGATGTCCACGGCGAAGTGTTCCGCGTCGGCATGGGCTCGGTATGGCTGATGAAGGGATGGCATTCGGTCGGACGCGTGACCAAAAAGGGCACCGTTTGGGATGCGGCGGAACTCGGCGGCAAACTCAAGGAAGAACTCGCCAAGGGTGCTACCAAGAAGGAGAGCATGGCCGAGGTGATGAGCGGCGGCATCTGAAGCCTGTGTCATCGAAATCGACAAAGCACGAAAGCGCGGTCCGTAAGGGGCCGCGCTTTCGCGCAATACTGTTCATATGCGCCGCCAACACCGCGCGTAGCGTGATGGCGGAGCACATGCTGAAACGTGAACTCGTCACACGCGGATTCGACGGCCATGTGCGCGTGATGTCGGCTGGAATTGCGCCGTACGCGCGTGACGGGGCGCTGGTTTCGCTCGATACCCGGCTTGCTCTGCGCGACGACGGAATCCATCTCGGCGAAGAAGCGACCTCCACCGACCTGAAGCGCCATCCGGAGCTGCTCGAGCAGGCGGATTTGGTAATCGCGATGACCAGCGCGCAGGCCGCCGACCTGCTTCGCCTGTTCCCGCAAGCCTCCGCGCTGCCGGTCCATACGCTGCGCTCGTTCGCGGGTGAGCAGGGCGATATCGAGGATCCGTTCGAGAAGGGTGACCTCGTCTTTGCCGAAGTGCGCGAGGAGATCAAACGGCTCATCCCCGTTCTCACCGACCAGATCATCGGCCTCGACCTGATCCTCGACGACTGAGGCGCCGTTAAGGTGGAGATGGAAATCCCGAACCCGCCCGATTCCGAAATCCGCGCGCTCCTTTCGAACCCGACGACGGTTGCGGTGGTCGGATGCTCCGACAATCCCGCGCGCGACAGCCTCAAGATCGCGCTCCTGCTGAAGAGCCACGGCTTTCGCGTGATTCCGGTCAATCCGATGCTCGGCGCCGACGCTCTGGCGGACGCGTTGGGCGAGCGATGCTACCCCGATCTCAAGTCGATCCCCGATAAAATCGGGATGGTGGACGTGTTCCGCCGCTCGGAGCACGTGGCCGAGGTCGCCGACCATGCGATAGCCATCGGTGCGCGCGTGCTATGGTGCCAGTTGGGCGTTATCGACCTCGCAGCGGCGGAGAGGGCGCGCAAGGCCGGGCTCACGGTCGTGATGGATCGGTGCCCCGCGATCGAGTACGCGCGGCTTTTCTGAAATCTGCATGGGAATTCGCGAAAAAGAAGGGCGAGTGAAGATCCCAAGGTGGGATACGCTTGGAAGCGAGTCCGTTTACAGCACGCCGATCTTCGATCTTCATCGCCGCCGCTCAAGTCATCCCGGGCGCGGCGAGCGCGACTTCTACGTTCTCGAGGCTCCGCACTGGGTCAATATCATTCCGCTGACGGCCGACAACGATGTCGTGATGGTGCGTCAGTTCCGCCATGGGATTGCCGAGTTCACGCTCGAAATCCCGGGCGGGATGATCGATCCCGAGGACCCGCATCCCGGGCATGCGGCGCGGCGCGAGATGCGTGAGGAAACCGGATACGACGCGGAGCAAGTCGTCGAGCTCGGCCGGGTGCATCCGAATCCCGCGATTCAGCCGAACTTCTGTTACACATACCTCGCGCGCGAGGTGCGCAAGGTCGGCGAACCGACGCCGGACTCTAGCGGGGCCGAGGAAACCGAAGTCGTGCTGGTGCCGCTCGATGATATCAAGGGGCTTATCGCGACCGGGCGAATTACTCACGCGCTGGTTATAGCGGCGTTTTCGTTCCTCCACGTCTATAATCCGCCGCCGTCACGCTAAAAGGCAGGCGCCGCGCATCCAGCGCGGCCTCCTCACGCGCGTTATCTGGATTTCTCCTCATCCGGCTTCGCGAGGTGCTGCCAGACGATGAAGTACTGCGTCTCCAGGACCGGGCGATATCCGCTCTTCGCGAGCACCTCGGGCGGTACGAACACCAGCGGCAGAAGCTGAATCGGCGAATCGGGAACCACGACTCTGACCGTGCCCCGAGTGACGGCCTGCTTTATCTGCGTGGTCCAGTAACCGGACGTTTTCACAATTAGATTGAAGAAATCCTCCCGGTCGAGCATCTCGCGTGCTTTGAAAAAGCCGTACTTTTCGACTTCGGCGCGCGCGTTTCGATAGACACCGTAGGTTTCCGGGAAGCGAATCAGTTCAGGACGGTTCGCCTGAAAGCACAGGAACGATGGCGCGATCACATTCTCGCCCGGCGCGCTGCCGTTGCGTATCGCGGTCGCGATCCTTGCGATTTGGCTTCGCGGCATGAAGCCGAATCCATAGACGCTGCCATGAAGCCAGTTCTGGTTTTCGAGCGGGCTTATCCAGACCAGCGAGACGACGACGAACAGGCAGGCGCTCACGAGGCGGTACAGCACGCGCATCGCCTCGTCTTCCTCGGCCTGCAGAAAGTCGCGTCCGAGCCGTATCATCCAGTCGAGACCGATTCCGGCGACGATCGCGATATATGGCAGCGGTTCCAGGTAGTTATGCCCCCACGCGGTAGGGCTGATGACGCCGTAAAACACGTAGCTCGCCGCGACCATCGCGAGCACCAGCGCGATTCCCTCGTTCATCCGCCGCTCGGCGCCAAGCGCGACGCATCCGATGATGACTAGTGGAAATTCGATGTCGAGTATCTGAAGCGGGTAGGTCAGGATCGGGTCGACTGTGTCGTGTCCCTTGAGAAAATGGAACAGGAAGGTCTGGAAGAAAAAATCGTAGCCGTAGAGCCAGTAGCAGAACGCGGTCAGCACGGCGAACCCCGCGCCGACTTCGAGCGCGAGCACCGCAGCCTCGCGCCATCGCCTGCGCGCGACGGCGAAGCCGAACAGCACCGCCGACGGAATCGCCGCGGTGAGCTTGATTCCGAGTGCGACGAGCAACGCGAGCGCCTGGCGCCCGGCCCGCGGACTCCATCGCTCGCCGCCCTCGCCGAGCGCAACGATTACCGCCGCGACGGTAAGCGGCGCGACGAAACATTCGCGCTCATAGACGTGATAGCGGAAGACGAGCGAGCTGGTTGCGTATAGAATCGCGGCGCACGTTCCGGTCATGCGTCCCGCGACGCGCCGGCCGAGCGCGAAGACGAGCAGGCTCGTTACGTAGATAGCGGACTCGTTCAGAACTTCGATCGAGAAGTGGCTTGCGCCGAACAACCTGAGGTAGGCTCCCGCAGTCCATTCGAGGAGTGGAAAGTGCGGGTGCACGAAATCGATATACGGGCGCATCCCGATACTCACCAGGTAAGCGCTTTCGAGGTAAAAGTCGTCCTCGATCCAGACTTGGGGATAGAAAAGACGCACCAGCCGCGGGACAAGCAGCAGAAGGACGAGCCACGCGCCTATTGTCTCGGCCTCTTTGCGGGCCTTGTCCCCGGCTCTGCCGTTTCGTGCCGGAGTGCGCTTTGACGAAGCTCGCCCCATCCCGAAAACCCCCGACTTCCCCGTCTGCCTCAGCCGGAGCGAGACTCAGAGCGGTGGACGCGGCCCTGCTCGCGATATTGCTCGGCTTCGCTATCCTGCTCTTCGCGCGAAGCGGCTTCAGGCGTGGCGCCGAGTTCATGCCGTGGCCCGACGGCCTCGAGTATGCGGCTGTCGCTGTGAATATCGATCGCGGTATCGGCCCGGTTCTTCACTTTGGTGGCTATTCATACCCTCCAAGGTACACCGATGGCTACCCGCTGATGCTCGCGGCGGCGTATCCGATACTGGGACAAAAGCCTGAGCGGCTCTGTTACGCGACGGTCGCGATGGGCCTGCTGGCGATCGCCGCGCTGTATCTCCTGGCGCTTCGAATATTCGACCGCCCAAGCGCGTTCATCGGCGCGCTCGTCCTGGCGGCCTCGCCACTGTTCATCACCTACTCGACGCTGGTGATGAGCGACGTGCCGACGCTGACGGTGACGATCCTTGCGGCGCTCGCGCTCTGTTACGCAACCGAATCGGAGCCCGATGAAGCGCGGCGTGGCGCGATGCTCGCGTCCGCGGCGATATTCGGGCTGCTCAGCGGGTTTAGCATCATAATCCGCCCGACGAACGCGACGATGCTCGTTGGGCTCGGGATTGCGCTCGCGATGGTGCCGCCGAGCGGATCGGTACGCAGATGGATTGCGCCGGCGGCCGCGATGGCGGCGGCGCTTGCGTTATTTCCGCTGTGGCAGGGATGGGAGAATCTGCGCTGCCTGGGCGACGCGCTCAAGAGCGGATATGTGTTCTGGGTGCCTGAGGTTTACGGCCGGCTCTCGCGCACGTTCGGGCTTCGCTTTCTGCTCGGCCCGACGATGCCGCGAAATCCGCACGGCAACCTTATTTCATATTCGTTCGCGCTGGCGGGACTGGACGGGATGCTCGGGGATCCGGGCGTCGCGCGCTATATCCTTTACCCTTTCGCCGCGGCGGTCTTCGCCGTAGTCGGTATCGCGGCCGCGTTGAGGCCGTCTCAAAGCCGGATGACGCGGCGGGTGACATGGTTCGGGCTCGGTTTCCTTGCGCCGTTGGTCGCCGTGTACATGGTGTACTTCTTCACGGAAATCGCCTTCATCCTGCCTGCCTGCTTTATCGTCTTTGCGGCGGCAGGTTACGGCGTCGTCGCCGCGAACCGCAGGATGAACGTGCTTGCGAGCGCGCGGCGACGCTCCAGTTGGGACCTTGCCGCGATGGCGGCGGTGTTTACTCTCGATCTTTTGCTTGTCTTCTCGATTCTCACAGAGACGGCGGCGCGCTTGGCCGCACAGCCGGCGCCGTCGCGGATGGTACCCGCGCTGGCTCGGATTGGGCGAAACCTCGGACGCGATTCGACCGTGGTGAGCAACGTGTCGCTGCAGTTCCTGGAGCTTTATCTGCCCCGCAACGGAACGCGGCTTGTGGGATTCAATTCGTTCGACCCGGGCGAACAGTTCACCGACTACCATCTGGCCCGGCTTTACGCGAAGCGCTCCAGGGGATGGACGGGTGCGGTGCCGCCGGTCGTTTTCGACGGTGAGCGCGTCAACGACGCGGAGGTCTCTGCTCTTGCGGATGCCGCCCGCGCGGGACGCAAGGTTTACCTGCTGCTGGCCGCGCCCGAGAGCCGGGGCTATGGAGATCTCCTGAGCGCCGAGATGGACCGTCTGAACGCGTCCTTCGATATCCAGCCGATCCGCAACGAAAGGGTGGTTCTTTTGTACCGGCTCGTTGCGCGATAGCGCCCGGGCGCGAAGTCAGGTTTCGGAAGTAACGATGCGTGTGTCGGCGGTGTCCGCCGGGCCGCCGTAGCGACGGCGTGCGACCGCATACGCCGGCCATGCGGTCGCACAGAGCGCGATTGCGATCAGGAAATCTCCGTGGCCATCCCCGTGCGACATCGCCAGGCCGAACGTCGCAAGCCAGGTCAGAATCGGAAGCGCCGCCACCAGGTAAAGCCCGAACTTCCCTCCGCCAACGCGGAAAATCCCCTCGCGCTCGGGCCGAAGCCTTCTCAGCCGCACCATCGCCGCCATCTCCAGCACCAACGCGGCCATGTAAAAGAAGACGTCGAGCACCACCAGCGCAACGAATCCAAGCGGGACGAGCAGGGTGAAGACTGCGCAGGAAAGCACGATCGATTTCCACGGCGCCGCCGTGGCATGCCACACCTCGCCGAACGCGCCGGGCAGATAGCCCTCGCGCGAGAGCACGTACGGCATCCGCGACACCCATAGCATCGCGGCCTCGAACACCGAGAACGCCATCATCGCGCCTCCGACCGCGAGCGCTGCTCCGAGCATCGGCCCGCCGACCGCCGTTCCGACGTGCGAAAACCACCCGATACGCCACCGGGCCGTGCTCACGCTCCCCGACACCGAGACCAGCAGCGGAAGCACGTAGCCTGCGACGACCAGCGGGATGGTCACGACGATTGCGCGCAGGTAGTTGCGTCGCGCGTCCTCTATTTCGCCCGCCACCACGCTCAGGTTCTCCCATCCGGAGAAATTCCAGATGACCATCGTAAGGCCCGCTCCAAGCGCGCCCGCGGCGTCCGGCGGAAAAAGCGGCTCGGCCGGCGCGACGAAGTGGACGAGCCGCGGAAGACCGGCGAGCACCAGCGCCGCCATCGGCGACAACAGAAGCGCGGCGAGCAGGACCGAGGTGAACCCGACCGGGCGGATTCCCGCAAGATTGAGAAATCCTGCGAACCACACCACGGAAACGGCCAGCGTTACCTGTGCCGCCGGCGAAACCGGCATCAGGAACCCCAGGTAGCTCGTGAACAGCACCGGGTAGATCGCCATGTCAACGGCGGTGTACAGGAGCGTGAAGTAGGCTTCGGCAAACCCGGCGAACGGTCCCAGCCCCTCCTTTACCCAGAAATAGAAACCGCCCTCCACGGGCATCAATGCGGTCAGTTCCGCCGCCATCAGGCCGGTCGGTAGACTGAGCGTCAGGGGAACGAGCAGGCAGAGCAGGATGGCGAGCTTGGGGCCTGCGATATGGACCGCGTCTTCGAGTCCGTAGGCGCCGCCGCTGATGACCAAATACATCACGCATACCAGCGGCAGCAGCCCAAGCCGCCGTCCGGCGCGGGCGAGCGGTCCAGGACCGGCGCCCGGCGTGCCAGGGCGCTGGCCATGCGTGACAGTCTCTGGATTCAAATTTCGCGCGACTCCGGCATCACGCTCTATCCGAGTGCGAAAGGGCGGTGCAAGAAGAAGGAAAAAAAACAATCCTGAATATCGTCGCGTTGGGGCGCGAAACGTCTATAATGATGGGTACTCCGACCGCACGGGGCATGGCTCGGGCTGCGAGTCCGTGCAAAACGTAGTTCGGTTGACGCTCCGGTACCGCCATGTTAGCTGTGATTCAGGGTCGCTCACGGAATTCCCACTGGATGCTACGAGTTGGCGTAAGGTCCGCGCTGGTGTTGTTGGCTGCGGTCTGTGCTGCCTTTGTCGGTTGCGGCAGGATGGCGGGCAATGGCGGCCATTCGGTCGAGACTGCCAGCGCCGGGAAGCAAAGCCCGTTCGGCGGCGTCCCCTTTATAAAAATACCCGATTCCGCGAAGGCGATGGGCGCGTTCCTGCGCGCCGAGGCCGCGATTAACGACGGCGACCGCAAGGAAGCGGTCGCGGCGCTCGAACAGGCGGTCAAGTACGACCCCGACAATGCGACGCTGCGCGTGATGCTCGCCACGATGTACGTGCGCGACGGGCGTCTCGGGGACGCGCTGCGGCAGGTCGACCGCGCGACCACCATCGACCCGAAGTCGGTTCACGCGCTGCTGCTTGGCGCCGGAATCAACTCGGCGCTCGGCAAGAACGACATCGCCGAGCGGCAATACAAGTCGATAATCAAGCTCGATCCGAGCAGCCAGGAAGCCTACCTGTACCTGGGCACGCTCTATGCCAAGCAGCACAAGTACGAGAAGGCCGAAGCGATCTTCAAGAAGCTGATCGTGCTCGATCCGAGCTCGTTCCTCGGCTACTACTACGCGGCGCGTGTGCTGGTGGTCGAAAAGAATTACGCCGGCGCCGAAAAATATTACAAGAAGGCGCTCGACCTGAATCCGCAGTCGGAACTGGTGCTGCTCGACCTTGCGGTGCTGCGCGAAATCGAGGGCAAGCCCAAGGAGGCCATCAAGTACTACAAGAAAGTCCTCCAGGCGAACCCGAACAACCAGATCGTGCGCAAACGCCTCGCCGAGTTGTATGTCGGGCAAAAAAATTACGACCAGGCGCTCAACCAACTGAAGCATCTGGAGGCCATCCAGACCGACCCCGCCGACACGCGCACCAAGATAGGCCTTCTCTATTTCGAACGCGGTGATTTCGATCAGGCCGCAACCGAGTTCAATCTGGTGCTCGCCGCCCAGCCCAATAACCACCGGGTGCGCTATTACCTCGGAACCGTCTATACGGAACTGAACGAGAAGGACAAGGCGATCGAGGAATTTGGCAAGATTCCCGAGAACAACGATCATTACGTCGAGTCGCGTTTGCAGCTCGCCTATCTGTACGACAAGGACAAGAACTACGACGGCGCAATCGCCGCGCTCAAGCAGGCGATCAAGAAGCACCCGAACAATGCTGAGATGATGGGTTTCCTGGTCGGGGTTTACCAGGAGAAAAAGGACTATACCGACGCGATTGCGCTCGCGCGCAAGATGGTCGAACTCAACCCCAAAAACGACAAGTACCATTTCACGCTCGGCGCGCTGCTCGACGAAGACCATCAGCGCGAGGCCGGGATGGCCGAGATGCGAAAGGCGATCGAGCTCAATCCCGACAACGCCCAGGCGCTCAATTACCTCGGCTACACCTATGCGGAGCAAGGCAAGAATCTTGACGAGGCCGAACGCCTGGTCAAGCGCGCTCTCGATATCGAGCCCGAAGACGGTTTTTATATCGACAGCCTCGGCTGGGTTTATTACCAGAAGGGCGAGTACAAGAAGGCGATCGAGCAGTTGGAGCGCGCCGTCAACCTGAGTGGCAACGATCCCACCATCACCGAGCATCTGGGCGACGCCTACCGCAAGGTCGGCGACCTGAAAGAGGCCTCCCACGAGTACGTCGACGCGCTCAAACGGGCCAGCGAGACCGACCAGATCGCACGGCTGAAGGACAAAATTCAGGACCTCAAAAATGCGATCAACGGCTCGGCGGCTACCGCGACGCGCACCCATTAGCCACCGAAGCCAAAGCCCAAGGCGCAGCACGGTCGCGGCTGCCGCGATACTCGCCACGCTCGTGCTGGCCGGATGCGCGGCAAGGATAGCGCCGCCCGCTCCCGCGGCCGCCCGTCCCGGCGCCGCGGCCCTGGCCCATCTCACCGAGGCGCTCTCGCGCCGCGACCAGCAAATCGAGTCGATGAGCACCGGCGCGGTGATGGAATATCGCGCGGGCGGACAGCAGATTAAGGCGCGCGAGGAGATCGCGATGCGCCGGCCGGCGGACCTGCGGGTCGAGGCGCTTACGCCTTTCGGTGTCGCACTGGTGGTCGCGGCGCGCGACGCAAAGCTCCAGATTTTCGAGCCCTCGAAGAACACGCTGATTGACGGGACGGCGAACGCCGCGACGCTCGACAGGTTTGCGCGAATCCCGATGGCGCCGCGCGACGCCGTGCGGCTTCTGATGGGGATCGCGCCGGGCGGCTCGAATTCCTCGGCGCCGGTTTCCGTCAACACAGTGAACGGAATGCTCGTCGCGACTTATCGTGAGACGGACGGGAGCGAGTGCGACCTTGGATTCGAGGGCGGAGAACTGGCGCTGGTGCGTGAGCGCCTTGCCGGCGGAGCCACGAGTTACGAGGTGCGATATCGCGATTATCGCGATATCGGCGGCGTGATGTTCCCGTACGAGGTGGAGGCCGATTTTCCCCTCGCGCACAGCCACGTGAAGTTCAACTACAGCCGTCCGATAATCAACGGAAACCTTCCCGATTCGCTGTTCGTGCTGACACCCGGTCCCGGCGCGAAGCGGCTCGATATCGGGATGGTGAAAGGCGTGCGCGGCGTGTTCGATGGCTAGCGGCAAGGACGAAATCAATCGGCGCAATTTCCTCAAGATTGCGCTTGCGGCCGCGGCCGGGATTGGCGCGGCCGGATGCCACGTCGAGTATCCGTCCTTCAATCATGCCGAACAGCAGATCCTCTACAGCTCCACCATCAGCGATCCGCGCACCTTCAATCCAATCCTCGTAACCGACTCCGCTTCGGGAGAAGTGACCGGACGGATCTTCGACGGTCTGGTCAATATCAACCCGATGACCACGCTGCCGGAGTCAGCGCTTGCGCAGAGTTGGGACATCGGCGACGGTGGACGGACGATCACGTTCCATCTGCTGCGCAGCATCAAGTGGCCCGACGGCAAGCCCTTCACCGCGCGCGACGTCGTGTTCAGCCTCGCCACCATCTACGATCCGAAGGTTCCGAACAGCATCCGACCGAGTCTGACTGTCGAAGGGAAACCGATCATCGCCGAAGCTCCCGATGACCACACGGTCGTGATGCGGCTCCCGAAGCCGTTTGCGCCGCTGCTCTATGCGATAGGCTTTCCCATTATTCCGGCGCATGTTCTTGAGCCCGCTCTGAAGGCCGGCAAATTCAACCAGACCTGGAATATCAACACGCCGCCGCGCGAGATGGTCGGGCTCGGTCCTTATGATTTGACGCGCTACGTGCCCGCGCAGATGATGCAGTTCCGGCGCAATCGCGGCTACTGGATGCGCGCCGAGCGGGGCGATGTACTCCCGCGGCTTCGCGGGCAGACGGTGCTGATAGTGCAGGACCAGAACGCCGCCTATCTCAAGTTCCTGGCCGGGCAGACCGACGTTTACTCGCCGCGGCCCGAAGAAGTCGCCGATCTGCTCGACAAGGCGAAATCGCTCGACATCGATGTTCAGAAGATCGGAATCGACACGGGCTCGCTGTTCTTCTGCTTCAACCGCAACCCGCGCCATTACGTGCGCGGCGGCCGGACAAGCCCGAAGCTCAAATGGTTCACCGATCTGAACTTCCTGCGCGCGATGGCCCATTCGGTGGACAAGCAGGGGATGATCAACCTCTGCTTCCAGGGTCTTGCGGTACCCGCGGTTTCCGACGTTTCACCTGCGAACAAGATCTTCCATAACCCGAACCTGAAGGACTACGCCTACGACCTGAAGCGCGCGGCCGGCATCCTGGAGTCCGCCGGTTACCATCTCGCACGCCCCGGCGTGCGGGTCGATCCGGCCGGCAACCGGCTCGAGTTCGATCTGACGACCAACACCGGTGTGGCGATACGCGACCAGATGTGCGCGATGTACCTGCAGGACCTGAAGACGCTCGGAATCAAGGTCAACTACCGGCCGCTGGAATTCACAACGCTCGTCGACAAGCTCAGCGACAGTTTCGACTGGGACTGCGTGCTGATCGGTTTCACCGGCACGATCGAGCCAAACAATGGCGCAAATTTCCTGCGCTCGTCTGGCAATCTGCATCTCTGGTATCCGAACCAGAAGACGCCGGCCACGCCGTGGGAGGCCGAGATCGACAAGCTTCTCGACGAGGGCGCTTCGGTGATGAACATCAAGGAGCGCGCTCCGTACTACTGGCGAATCCAGGAGATACTTCACGACCAGCTCGCGGTAATCGAGACGGTGCGCCAGGTCCAGTACGACGCGTACAGGAAAACGCTCGAGAACTATCGCGACACGGTCTGGGGCATGTATCGTCCCGAACTGATTCAGTTCCGGGAGAGCTGAGCGCGCGCGCACAAGGACTTCGGCTGGCCCGAGGATGGGAAGATTCATCGTCAAACGCGTCATCAACATGATCCCGCTGCTCATCGGGATCACGTTCATCTCGTTTCTCGTGATGTCGATGGTGCCGGGCGATTTCCTGTCCAATCTCAAGATGAATCCATCCATCTCGCCG
>JAJYMR010000004.1 GCA_021786815.1 Deltaproteobacteria bacterium | reverse complement strand
TTTCCGCCATTTACCACAAAGGCAGCGAGCTCATGATGAAGCTTTACGCCAGCCGTCCACGGCCGGCGCACATGAGCGAAGAGGAGCAGAACCGGCTGCTCAGGTCGGCAACCTATCTTTTCGAAAACATGCACGAGGCGCCGATTCTGCTGCTCGCGTGCCTCAAGCAGGAAGGCGTAACCGCACCGCAGAACGTGCCGCCCGGCATGGCCGAAAAGATGCGCGGGCTTCAGCGGACGACCGGCTCGAGTATCTATCCCGCTGTTCAGAACATCATCCTTGCGTGCAGGGCGTTCGGGCTCGGCACCGTCCTGACGACGCTGCATCTGTTCCACGAGGACGAGGTGAAGGCCCTGCTCGGACTTCCGCCCGAGGTGCAGACCTACGCGCTTCTTCCCATCGGATATCCGCGCGACAAGTTCGGCCCTGTGAAAAGGAAGCCGGCCAGCGAGGTCGCCTGTCTCGACCGATACGGAAATCCGTGGAAGGGGTAGGGCGCGCAACGGCTCGGCTCTGCGGCCGGATGTTAAGCAAAAAAATGCGGGGCGGAGCGCCAATCCGGCGCCGCCCCGCATCGGACTACGAGACTTCCAGTAAACTCAGCCGAGGTGCGTCTTGAAGAACGCTATCGTCTTCGCCCACGCTTCCTTGGCGTGCGTGGGATGGTATGAAGGACGTTCGTCGCACATGAAGCCGTGGTCGGCGTCGGCATAGAGCACGACCTCGGCCTGCTTGCCGGCCTGTTTGAGCGTGTCGCGGAACTTGTCAACCTCGGCCAGCGGAATGAACGCATCCTTGCCGCCGAAGAAGGCGAGTACCGGCGCGCGCAGCCCCTCTACGTATTCGATAGGCGCCTTGACGCCCGGCTGGCGCGACGAAACCATCCCCCCGCCGTAGAACGGCGCGCTCGCCTTGACGTCCGCATTGCGGCACGCGGTAAGAAACGAAATCCGGCCGCCCATGCAGAATCCCACGGTGCCGAAATTCGGTTTGACCTCCTTCAGCGTCTTCAGCGTGTTGATCGCGGCGGTCATGTCGGCGACCACCTGGTCGTCCTTGAGCGTGCCCATCAGGCGAAACGCTCCCGGCAGATCGTTGTAGCCGGCCACGTTGTTGGGCTCGCGAAAGTAGAGATTGGGCGAGATGGCCACGAAGCCTTCGGCCGCGAACCGGTCGGTGATGCTCTTGATGTGGGAGTTGAGGCCGAACGCCTCCATCACGACGACCAATGCGGGATACGGACCGCCGGTAGCGGGCCTCGCCAGATGGCACGGCATCCTTTCGCTCCCGGTTTGCACCATTACCTGTTCGGAAACGACTTCCATCGGGCTTAACCTCCTCGAATGCGAACTTCTCCCCGAAGTGCGCTTAAGTTTTGGGGAAGCGACGGCCAGGCGCGCGGGCGCGGATGATTTCCGGCGTCCACAATCGCGGCGAACCGTCGATGGATCGGACCTTTCTCGCATGAAACGCGCCGACGCTCAAGCGCGAGCGCGGTCGAGCGCTGATGCTCTCGATTTGCCGCTGAGCGGGCCGCTACTATAGCGCCCCATCGAAGCGCCGCTTCGGATGCGAATTGGGTTGCGATGATCCCGCTACGTGACGATGCCGCCTCGCGGCGAGTGACCGCCGTCAACACCGCGCTGATCCTGGCGAACGTGGCGGTGTTCGCCTACGAAATCTCGCTCGGCCATGCCGCCGGAGGGTTCATCGACCGGTACGCGATGGTGCCGGCGCGGGTTGCGCATCTGCTCGACGCCTCGCACTCGGCCGCATACGCCGTCTCGCGCCCCGCGCCCGCGCTCGCGACGCTGGTCACTTCGATGTTCCTCCACGGCGGCATCCTGCACATCCTGGGCAACATGCTGTACCTCTTTATCTTCGGAGCGGCGGTCGAGGAGTCGATGGGTCACGGCCGGTTCCTCGGCTTCTACCTCGCCTCTGGAATCGCAGCGGCAATCGCGATGGTGGCGATGATGCCGGGAGCGAACGTCCCGGTTATCGGCGCAAGCGGAGCGATCGCCGGGGTGCTTGGCGCGTACTTCGTGTTGTTCCCGCGAGCGCGGATTCTGACGGTGCTGCCGATGAAGGTTGTCGAGGCACCCGCAGTCGTGTATCTGCTCGGCTGGTTTGCGCTGCAACTATATTGGGGGCTTCACGAGGGCGGAGGTTCGTCGCTCGCCGGGGGAGTGGCATGGTGGGCGCACGTGGGCGGATTCCTGTTCGGGATGGCGCTCGGGCCGATGCTGGCGGGTGAGAGACGGCCCGCGCGCCGTCGCACGCGGCGTTAGGGAGCGAGTTGCGCGATACGACGCGGGCATCGCACCTGCGGCGGTTATTCTCAAGCGTTGGTTTAGTTTCTTCTGGAGCCGAAGCGGCTCGAGTAAGGTCGCTGAAGCCCGATCCGGGCGCGCAAGAGCGAAGCGTCGAAGATATCCACAGTTTGCTCCTCGCAAACCCTGTGGATATTCAAAAATGCCCACGAAATCGGGAACATTCGAGGCATTGATAGGTCCGAGCCTGTGGGTGAAATTGTGGACAAGTTGCTA
>JAJYMR010000100.1 GCA_021786815.1 Deltaproteobacteria bacterium | reverse complement strand
CGGGTACGACCACACCACCACCGCAAGGCCGTGCGCCTTCGCCTCCTCGGCGATCTCGCGCAACTGCTGGTACATCTCGCGCGAACGCGCCGAACCCGGATAGATGGTGTAGCCGATTGCCGCGCATCCAAGCCTGAGCGCGTCTCTCACGCTCGCGGTCTGCGAGGGGCATGGATCCTTCTCGTCATGCAGTACGTCGTGGTTGTTGAGTTTCAGGATAAGCGGGAGCTCGCCCGCGTATTCGGCGGCTCCAGCCTCCAGAAAGCCGAGCGGCGCCGCATAGGCGTTGCATCCCGCGTCAATCGCAAGCTGGAAATGATAGGACGGATCGTAGGCCGGAGGATTGGGAGCGAAGCTCCGTCCCGGGCCGTGCTCGAAGCCCTGATCGACAGGCAGAATAACCATCTTGCCGGTTCCACCGAGCCGGCCGTGGTTGAGCATCCGGGCCAGGTTGGTCAGGACGCCGGGATTCTCCGAACGATAGTAACCAAGAATTTCCCTCACTCGCTTGCTCATAAAGAGTCCCTCGTCTTGTCTCGGCAGTTTAGCTGCGAAACGCTCTCAAAGCATTGCCTGCGCACTGTGCGCCGCGCCTATCAGCGCGGCCGCGGGATTTAGCGACACCCTCACTTCGATCCCGTTTAGCATTTCGGACAGCCGACCCTTGTCCAGAAACGCCCGGATGAACCGTCCGTCGGTCAGGCTGGGCAGGATTTTCGGGGCGATTCCGCCGCCCAGGTAAACGCCGCCCAGCGCGAGAACCTTGAGCGCCATGTTGCCGGCCTCGGCACCGTAGATGTCCACGAACATACTGAGCGCGCGGGCACAGACGGCGTCGCGCCCTTCCATCGCCGCCTCGCTCACCACTGCGGCGGGATCTTCGCTCTCAAGGCGCGATTTGAGCCACTCGGGTTCGGGCGTGGCGCGGCTTTCGCGCAGAAAGCGGTAGATATGGGACAGTCCCGGGCCCGACAACACCCGCTCGATACTCACGTGCCCGAATTCGGCTTCCAGAAACCTGTACAGCGCGAACTGCTCTTCACCGCGCGGGGCGAAGTCGGCGTGCCCGCCCTCGGAGGCAACCGCGTGAAACTGGCCGTCCTCGAAAACCAACGACGCCTCGCCCAGACCTGTGCCCGCAGCGATCACGGCTATGTTGGCCTCATGCACGCTGAACCGGCCGCGCTGGAGAACCGCGAACTCGGACGGTTTGAGATAAAGCACGCCGTAGGCGGTCGCGGCGAGATCGTTTATCAGCCTGACCGGCAAGCCGCCCAGCGCACGCGAAAGGTTCGCCTCGCGCATCACCCACGGCACGTTGGTCGCGTGCGCCTGGCCCTCGATCACCGGGCCGGGAACGCCAAAACAGGCCGCGCACGGTCGCTCATCGCCGCCTGAAAGAAACTCCGCACAGGCGTCGGAAAGGCTCTTGAAGTCGGCGGTGCGGTACAATCGGTCGCGCACCAGCGCGAGCGTCTTACCGGCACGGTAGAGGCCAAGATGAGTCTTCGTCCCGCCGACGTCGCCCGCCAGAATCAGCCGATCCATCGCAAAACCGCTACCGAAAACATCAGCTCTCCGGTTTGAAGCTCTCGGCGAGCGTCACCTCCTCGGAGCTGCCTATGTAGATCGGCTGACGTTCGTGGATGTCGGACGGCATGATGTCCATGATATCGACAGTTCCGTTCGAGGCGCGTCCGCC
Organism: Deltaproteobacteria bacterium; assembly: GCA_021786815.1. Lineage (GTDB taxonomy): Bacteria > Desulfobacterota > Binatia > Binatales > Binataceae > DTIX01. Next base: position 12,861 of record JAJYMR010000100.1, on the reverse strand, counting down.
CGCCTGTTCGGCCACCATCGCCATCGGCGCGAGTTCGTACATCAGGCGCAGCCTGCCGGCCGCCGCCTTGCGTTCGGCCGATTTCTCGCCCGGGTAGATGTACATGCCGCCTTCGAGGAGGCATCGATGGAAGTCGCCCGCAAAGCATCCGCAATAACGAAGCGAATAGCTCGTCTTCTTGTCCTTGCGGCTCGTGATGTGCTCGATGAATTTGCGCGTGCCCGGATGCCATTTGGCGGCGTTGCCGTGGTTTACCGCGTAGGTCGCGCCGCGCGGCGGCATCTTCACCTTCTCGCGCCACAGGATGAATTCGCCAAGCTCGCGATCGAGGGTGAAAATATCGACGCCCGCGCCGGCCGTGCAAACCAGTTGCGTCGCCGGCCCGTAAACGATGTAGCCCGCGGCGACCTGGCGGCTCCCGGGCGCAAGCAGGTCGGAAGCGTCGGCGCGATGCCCGCTTGCCCTTTCACGGATCGAGAAGATGGTGCCCAAAGGGCCGTTGATGTCGGAGTTGGAAGAGCCGTCGAGCGGATCGTAGAGCACCGCATAGCTTCGCCCGCGGCAATTGCGCTCGTAGTGCAGGGGCTCCTCCATCTCCTCGGACACGAGGCTGCACACCGGATAGCCGTACTTGAAGACCTCCAGGAACACCTGGTTGGTCCATTCGTCGAGCTTCTTTTGCTGCTCGCCCTGGACATTGGTGTCGCCCGTGTAGCCCAGTTCTCCTCCCAACGAGGCATGGATGAGCTTGCGGGAGATGCGCTTGCCAACCACCGCGATGCGCTCCATGACCAGGGCCAGGTCCTCCGGCGGCATCGTGGCCTTCTCGCGGGTAAGGAGGTAGCGGGTCAACGTAAGGGGTTGATCGCTCATAGGCTCCTCCACCTGGCGCTGCGTGCGCCCTAGAAATTTCGCCAGCTTCGTCCGTCGGCCGCAATCATGAGCGCGGACTCCAGCGGACCCCACGAGCCGGCCGCATACATGAACGGCTCAACCGGCGCGTCGGCCCACACGTCGAGTATAGGCTGGACAAATTGCCACGCAGCCTCGATGTTGTCACGCCGCATGAACAGCGTCTGATCGCCCAGCGTGATGTCGCGCAGGAGCGTCTCGTAGGCCTCGGGCGTGGTGGACGCGTAGTGGAAGTCAACCTTGACCGGATGCAGGCGCACCTGGGGACCCGGGTCCTTCGAGATGATATGCAGGGAAAGCCCCTCGTCGGGCTGAATCCTGATGGTCAGCAGGTTGGGTGCAAGCGGCTGCGCCCTGACGTTGTACAGGATTCTCGGCACCGAGTTGAAATATATCGCGATCTCGCTGGCCCGCTTGGGCATCCGCTTGCCGGTTCTCAGGTAAAACGGCACTCCCGCCCATCGCCAGTTCTCGATCCAGCATCTGAGCGCGACAAAGGTCTCGATCGTGGACTCGGCCGAGACTCCATCTTCCTGGCGGTACGCGACTGCGGGCTTGCCCTCGACCAATCCCTCGATATATTGGCCGCGCACGGCCCATCGCTCGACGTCCTCGGGCGTAAAGGGCCTGAGCGTCCTGAGCACGTCGAGTTTCGCGTCGCGCACCGAATCGGCGTGGGTGGTCCTCGGCGGCTCCATCGCGATCATGCACAGCACCTGCAACAGATGGCTTTGCACCATGTCGCGCAGGGCGCCGGCTTCCTCATAATAGCCCGCCCGCGTGCCGACTCCGTCGGACTCGGCGACGGTTATCTGAACATGATCGATGAACCGCGAGTTCCACAGCGGCTCAAAGATCGCGTTGGCGAACCGCAGCACCATCAGGTTCTCGACCGTTTCCTTGCCGAGATAATGGTCGATCCGGAAAATCTGGTCTTCGCGCCAGTGCCGCCCCAGCCGCTCGTTGATGTCGTTGGCGCTGGCGAAATCGTGCCCGATGGGCTTCTCGATCACGACCCGGGTGAAACCGCCGCCGTCCGAGGCGACCATCCCGGCCGCGCTCAGGCCCTCGGAACACTTCTCGATAAAGGCCGGCGGTATCGCGAAATAGAAGATTCGGTTTCCGCTCGCGCCAAGCTCCGAGTCCAACTCCGACAGCCGCTGCTTCAGGCGTTCGTAATCGCCCGATTCGGTAAAGCTTCCGCGCACGAAATGGAGCCGCGGAGCGAAGCTCTTCCAGTGCTCGTCGTCGGACTTGCGCCGCGAGTACTTCTCCACTCCGTCACGGGCGAACGCGCGGTACTTGTCGTCGTCGAGTTCCTCTATCGAGAAACCGACGATCGCGAAGTGCTCGGGCAGCGCCCCGTCGACCGAAAGGTTGTACAGGGCCGGCAGAAGTTTGCGATGACTCAGGTCGCCCGCGCCGCCGAATATCACCAGGATGCACGGCGGAGGCGGATAGGTGCCGGCAGACGGCTGCGGGCGGGCAATTTCAACGGGTTCAGGATGATTATTGCGGGCCATCTAAATACTTTCTCAGCGCGCCGTTGCCGGCGCGTTTACTCCTTTACCACCGCGTGCCCGCCGAACTCGTTGCGCAACGCGGCAAGCAACTTCTCGCCGAACGTGCCTTCAGCGCCTTCGTCGGCGCGCGAGCGGAAACGCGTGAACAGCGCGGACGTGATGACCGGCGCGGACACATTCTTTTCAATCGCGTCCATCACCGTCCATCGCCCCTCGCCCGAATCCTCGACATAACCCTTGACGTGCTTGAGGCCGGGATCGCGCGCAAGCGCGTCGGCCGCAAGCTCGAGCAGCCACGAGCGAATCACGCTCCCTTGACCCCAAAGACGCGCGATACTCCCGAGATCGAGCTTGTAGTCGGACTTCGCAAGGCACTCGAAACCCTCGGCATACGCCTGCATCAGCCCGTACTCGATCCCGTTGTGAATCATCTTGACGTAATGGCCGGCGCCGCACGGGCCCATGTAGCCGTAGCCTTTCTCGGGCGCGAGCGTTTTGAAGATCGGCTCGTAACGGCGGAAGATCGCCTCCTCGCCGCCGACCATAAGGCAGTAGCCTATTTTCAGCCCCCAGATTCCGCCGCTCGTGCCCGCGTCGAGATAATGGATGCCGCGCTTTTTGAGCACGCCGCCGCGGCGAACGTCGTCGTGGAAGTTCGTGTTGCCGCCGTCGATTATGGTGTCGTCCGGCTGCATCAATTCGGCAATCTGCGCAATCGTCTTCTCGGTAGGTTCGCCCGCCGGCACCATCACCCACACGGCGCGCGGCGGCTTGAGCGCGCCAACCAGTTCGTTCAGCGTCGCAACGCCCTCGGCTCCATGGCTTTTCACTTCGGTGAGCTTTGCGGCGTCAAGATCGTATGCAACCACGCGATGGCCGTCGCGGCGAAGCCGCTGGACCATATTCATTCCCATTTTCCCAAGGCCGACAAATCCGATTTCCATGATGTGATCACCTCTCGGACGGAAAAAAAGCCACTTGCGCCCGTGGCGCTCGGGTCGAGCGGGACTCACGCGTGCCCATGAGAGTGGGCGCGCCTGCCAAGCGGCTGCGATCAACGTAGCCCCGAACGCGCAAGCGGAGCAAGACAGCCGCCGTTTCAGCGCTTCAAGACGATATCCTGAAGGATAAGGGTGTGCAGACCGCGATGCTCAAAGATACCGGCGACGCCGCGCGTGACCGCAACCGAAAGATCCTGTCCCGGTTTGTCGTAGATGCCGACCTCGTCCTCAGGCCCGAGACCCAAGCTTCCGATCGGCGGATCATGGTAGGTTGACGCGCTCGTGCCCTGCCAGAACGGAACCTTGAAGGGAGGCTTGTACAGCGCAAGCTTGAGCGCGAAGGACGCAACCGTCCTCCATGTCGGGCCGGACCGGCCGTCCGGACCGCGACTCTTCTTCACCCAGCATCGCTCGATCTCCGACTGGAGCACGTAGGCGGCATTGCGATATCGGTCGGGTTGATACGCGCTCTCGGGCGCAACGCTCGCCGAGAAACCCGCCTCCCCGGCCGACCGAAAGATGGCTTGCTGCACGATCGCCGGCAGCGGAGAGCTGTAAAGTCGCTGAATCACGTTGTTCTGGCGATCGGTCACCTCCCCGATAGGGACCGTTCCGGATGGCGCCTGGGGACCCGAATCCTTGTCGGAGCGTGAATCAAGCGGCATCAGGACCACCAGCGTCCGGTTGGGATAGGTGTTCTGATAGCCTTTTACTTGGTACGGGTAGTACTCGACTTTCTGGACCGAAACCGGCCCCTTGGGCATCGTGCCGCCGCTGCTGACAAGGGAGCATCCCGCCGCCCAGGCCAAGGTCGCCAGCGCCAGAAACGCCGCGATAAATCGCTGCCTGTCAGTCCGCGGCCCGGCACAACCGATAGCGGGAAGATCGGGCGAGTTGGCCGGCGCCGCCCCGAAGAACAGTATTGGGCGCACGAAAGTGCCTCACTGAGGCGCGGTCTGCGCGCGCTCGCGATAAAGAAACAACGTGCCGCCAACCTCGATTCGGTCGCCATTGTGCAGCAACTGCCGTCCCGAGACCTGCTGGCGGTTGACTATCAGTCGTCCGCCGCCGGTGGGAGTGATGTAGAAGTTGCGTCCCTCGCGCCGAACGATCGCGTGATGGCCCATCACGGACTGATCGCCAAACAGACCGATGTCGCATTCCTCCGAACGGCCAATCACCGTGACCGGTTTTGCAAGTGGATACTCGCGGCCTTCTCGCGCGTTACGGCTCTGGCTTCGCACCACCATCAGCCATCCGCGCTTGAGCAGCTCACCGACCAGTCCGATGAAGAACCCTATCAGCGCGCCGAGAACGACGATCGCGATCGCGCGCCCGAAGGCCTGGGGAAACGTGGTCGTCAGCGCCTGATAGAAGAAGCCGCCCAGCGCACCCCCCACCAGCCCGCCAATCGCGCCATTGCGCCGGCGCGCGGCCGACCCGGCCGCCCATCCGACGCCGAGTCCGACCGCTATTCCGAGCACCGACCAGCCGAGGATCCGGCCGCTCAACCCGCGCAGGACGTCGAAGGCCAACTCACCCACGAGCAGGCCGGCCGCGCCGCCCAGGGCGCCGATGACTCCGCCACTCCTGATTCCGCGCAGCGCAAGCCGCATCTGACTTACGCTGAGCGCCTCTATCGAGGCGAGGAAGGCGCCAATGAAGACCCCGATGAGCGCGCCGAACACAGCGTCGCGGCCGTAAACCGAGCGGATTCCGAGAAACGGTTCCGCGCTGCCCCAGGCCGCGAGGCCACCGAGTCCGCCGGCGGCGGCATAGAACAAGAGTTTTTCGCGAGAGACGTTACTGGCCATGTCAAGACAAAGAGCAGGATCGCGCTTGGCGCATCCGGGTTCAAGACAAAGAAATCGCCGGCCGCCTTTGCCAGGCTTCGGCGCGGCGCACGATCAATTCGCCTGCGCGGTCCACGTGCCGCGCTTGCCGGAGGGCGTTGACTGAAACGTTCCCGAGAGCTGGCCGCCTTGATTTGTGCCCTCGAAGAAATAGGTTTCCGTTCCGTATGGTACCTGAAACTCGATATGGCCGCCGCGCACGAAGCCCTCGATCGATGTCGGCCCGTATCCGGTGCTATGGATCACCAGTTCACCGTGCAGGAAGCCGTTGTTCTGAGGGCGAAGCCTGAGCTCCATCGAAGGATTGCCTCCGAGCCCGTTGATATGGCCGGTCGCAATCATCGGACCGTTGAATCCGCTTGTTCCTCCGCCCATCGATGGTCCCGGCGCACGCGTTCCGTAGCCAATCGCTCCGCCTCGATAGGAACTTCCCGCATTGGCCAGGATCTGGAACTTCTTCTGCGCGAAGTATTTGCCGTTCAGATAAAAATTGACGGTGTAGGTCCCCGGAAGGAAGGCGCCGCCGGCCGAATTGCCCACCCGTCCCCTGAAGGTGACCGTCCTTTGATCCGGGCCGACGTTCTTCCAGTCGTTGACCGCGCCGAGCGTCCGCCCGTCAGGCGCAATATAGGCGGCGTCCACCCGGTACTGGCCCGGCTCGAGTCCGAAGAGCCGGTTTTTGAATTCGACGTTCCATCCGACGAACAAAACCTTGGAGGCGTCAAACCTGTCCTCGGCGCTCGACAAGGGGGTCCCGGTCTTGGTGCTGTTGACGAAACCGATCCTGAGCAGCGAGAGCGGCTTTCGGCGCAACTCCTCGATCATCGCAAGCCGCTGCTGCTCGCGCCGGCGTTTTTCCTCGGCGGCGCGGGTGGCCGCCGCGGAAGCCGCCTCGGCCGCCGCCGAAGCCGCCGCGGCCTTGGCCTGTGCGGCAAGATCCTGCGTCACGGCGAACTGCTGCGCCGCGAGCAGCTTGTCGCCAAGATACAGGGCGACCCTGTAGCTCCCCGGCGGCTGGCTGCTCATGTCGGGCATCAACACAACGCCGCTGAAATCGACCGCCGTCTGCGACGGCCCAACGAAAAGCCGCTGATCGCTCGACGCGATCTGCAGGCCGTTGGGATTGAAGAAGCGCGCCTCGACCTTGTCGGTGCGCCCTTCGAGTCCGGCCAGCGCGTTCTTGAAATTCGCCTTCCATTTCAGATAGCGCGCGGCGGTGAGTTCGGTGTCGGTAAAGCTCGCCTTGGGCTCCGAGGTCGCGATGCCTTCGCGGGTCGAGAGCCGAAGCGTCATGTTCTGGAATTCGAGCGGATGCTCCCTTGCGCGCGCGACCAGTTCCTCGTGCTTCCATGGCAGGGAATCGATGAGGGCCTTGATACCGAGGCGCTCCTGCAGGTCCGGACGCGAATAGACATAAGTCGCGCCGAAGGCCATTCCCGCCATCACGAGCGAAAAGACGACGAGGCTCACGGCCCGCCTGAGAGCGCTTCGCGGCTTTGCGGGAGACAGATCCTCGGCCGGCTCGTATTCGCTGACTTCCTCGAGCGGCGGCAGGCCGGCCGTGCCGGTTTTCGGACTGACCGCGACCGCTCCCGGTGCCCGAAGCCCGTAGCCGTAGAGCATCATGTCGCGGAATTCCTGGACGCTGGCGGGCCGCTGCTCGACATCGTAGGCAAGGGCGGCATCGACCGCCCCGGCCAGGTTGTCCGAGACATCCGGACGCAGTTCCTTCACGTGCGGAAAGCTGAACGGTGGAAACTTCTCCGGATCGCGCGCGGTGAGCAGGTAATGGAGCGTCGCGGCGAGCGAGTAGATGTCGCTGCGCGGATCGACCTCGCCCTTGTATTGCTCGGGCGGCGCGAACCCGAGCGTCCCGATCATCGTGCCCTTTCTCTGCGCCTTGAACAGGCGGGCGATACCGAAGTCGATTAGCACCACGCGGCCCTTGGACGTGAGCATCACGTTGGAGGGCTTCATGTCGCGGTACACGATCGGCGGCACCATCCCATGCAGGTACGCGAGCACGTCGCACAGTTGGCGGCTGATATCGATTACCAGGCCCTCGGGGAAGGGTTGGTTTCCTCGCGCAGCCATCTCCTCCTCGAGGTTCCGGCCCTCGACGTACTCCATCACCAGGTAGTGGCGATTGTGGTCGTCGAAGCGGTCGGTGATGGCCGGGATGGCCTGATGCTTCAGTTGGGCGAGGGTGTCGGCCTCGCGCGCGAAATATTCGTTGGCCTCAAGGCGCTGCTGCGGGTCGATGAAGTGATCGACCATCTCCTTGATCGCGCAATGGCGATTGGCAAGGCGCTGGTCGCGGGCAAGATAAACCACGCCCATCCCGCCACCGCCGAGCAAATGCTCGACATGGTAGCGGTTCTGCAAAACCGTACCCGGGGCCAAGGGTTCGATTGACGCGCTGCCGGATGCGGAAGGGTTCGCCATAGCTGTCTAGACGGCCGATACTATTATAACCGAGATATTGTCGGTGCCGCCTCCGGCGTTTGCAGCCGCAATCAGTTCGCGCGCCGCGGGATACGGATCGCTGTTGCGCCGCATGATGGCGGCGATCTGGTCGTCTTCCACGTGCGTCGTAAGCCCGTCGCTGCAGAGCAAGATCCTCTGTCCGCGCCTGAGCTTGAGCGCGAGCGCCTCGGCTCCCGCCAGTCCGCTCTGGCGCGCCCCAAGAGAGCGCGTGATCACGTTTTTGTGCTCATGATGGCGCGCCTGTTCAGGCGTTATCTGGCCGATGTCGATAAGCCGTTGCACCAGCGAATGGTCGCGCGTCACCTGGCGCAGCGCGCCACCCTCGAACACGTAGCCGCGGCTGTCGCCCACCCACGCGACGGCGCAGTCGGGCGGGACCATCAACGCGGCCACTCCGGTCGAGCCCATCCCGCGCGACTCGGGATGCCCCTTCTGATACTCGATAATTCTGGCGTTCGCCTCTTCAAGGGCCTCGACCAGAAGTTTCTGCAAATCCTTTGTCTCGCCCCGCTCCAGACGCTCCTCGACGTAGCGCAGGATGGTCTCCACGGCGATGGCGCTTGCGACCTCGCCCGCTTCCGCGCCGCCCATCCCGTCGCACACGACGTACAAAAAGTCACGGGCGGGCTCGACCATCGAGTCGCGGAAATACTCCACGCACATCACCGAGTCCTCGTTGTGCTCGCGCACCATCCCGACGTCGGTCAGCGTGGCCGAACGGATGGTTATCTCGCCGAGAAGTTTGAGCAGCTCGGCCTTGAACTCATCGACCGTTTGCCATCGCTCTTGCGCGGAAAACAGAAGCGCACGGCGGATAGCCTGTTCGAGGTTGGGCGAAACCACGTACGGCGGGTAGAAATTGACGGCCCCCGCCTCCTCGCGCCAGCTTTCGGACTCGAGCCGCTCTCCCGTCACCATCGTGTACAAGAGCGCCCCGGCGGAGAAAATATCGGCCCGCTTATCCACCTTTTTGGCGCGATAGATCTCGGGCGCGGTGTATCCGTCGTTGAAAATCGGCTCTTCCTGAAGCTCATTGTCGTTGGTAACGCAATCGAGCCCGGTCATCTTCACCCGGCCGTCGGGTCCAAAGGCGACCGATTCGGGGCAGATGTCGTTTAGCCTGAGCCCTCGGCGATGCATGAAGGAAACCGCCTGGCAAACCTGGACCGCAACGGAGATCGCTTCGGGTTCCTCCAGCTTTCCCGCCGCGAGCCGGCGCGACAATGGCGTAAGTTCGCTATCGGGATAGACTAGATAAACGCGTTTTTGCTCGGCGAAACCCGAAAACGCGCGCTCAAAGGCAGGATGGTTGACCGTCAGCGATAGCGCAAGCACTCTTCCGAAGACCTCGCCAAGGTCCTCACTTTCGGGAGCTTCCTGAGCCACGGGAGTCGGCTCCTCAACGAGGGCTTCGGCGCCCGCGCCGTTATCGCCGGCCTTGGTTTCAACCGCGGCTTCCTCGGCGGCTGAGGCTTCCGCGAGCGGCTCGCTGGCCTGAAGCGCGCCGGAATTCTCGTCGCTTCCGGCCGAGTCGGCCGCCTCGCTCGACACCGTCGCGCCGCTGTCCAGGCCCACTTCGCTCGCCATTATCCCGGGCGTCGGCTTCAGCTCCTTCGTCTTTGCGCGCGGACCTGACGACTCTTCTTCCGGCGGCGCCGCGGGAGCTTGCGCGGGCACGGCCTCCTGCGGAGCCTGCTCGACGGGCGGTCCCAAGCGCTCGCGGAGCCTGACCGTTTCGGTCTTGCCGTTGCCGTTGGTTACGCGCGCCCGATATCGGTTCTCTATCGAGTCCTGGTCGATGACTTCCAGGATCTCGTATTTGCCCTTGAGCACCGTGCCGGCGGCAAGCGGTTCGGGACGCGACGATGAGTTGGATTGCACGGTGGCTCCGGTCAGCCCCTGACCGCATCGATCGCAGAACTTTGCCTCATCCGCCGCTTCAAAGCCGCACTCGGGGCAGGTGATCATTGTTGTTTAGCCCTTTCTGAATTCCAATATAGCAGAGCCCAGCACTATCTGGTCGCGGTCCTTGAGCTTATAAAGCTGATCGCGGCCCAGCCTGCCCCGTCCGACAATAAAGGTTCCGTTGCGACTGCCGAGGTCGCGGACAAAATAGTCCTGCCCATGCTTCAGGATCTCCGCGTGCCGGCGAGAGACGCGTTCGGCTCCGCGCGCGAGACCGGCGAGATTGATATCGGGCGCGTCGGCCGGGTCAGTCGAGCGCCCGAGCACGGCGCGCGCGCCCGCGACACGAAACTCGATTCCGTCGGAACGCGATATGAGTTTTGCCGACGGTCCCAACCCGGCTGACGCGGCACTTTGCACCGGATGGACGACGGCGGGAGAACGCGGCCCGGTACTGACCGCTCGCCCGCTCGGCGGCCTGGGCGCACCCACTCCCAGCGATGAGGGCCTCGCCCCGACGGGCGGCGCAAGATCCTGCGTTTTCGCCGTGGAGGAGACGCCGCGTGGCGCCGTCGCCCCGACCTCCGACTCCTGCGTGGTCGAAGCGATTGCGCTCAGCCCCGCCTTCAGCCCTCGTCCGAGCAGAGCAATCGCCTTCCCCGTCAGTTCCTGGGCCTTGCGCGCTCCGGTTGCTGTGCGCCCGGAACCCGTATCCGGGGCCGGCTTGACTGGCTGGTCGAGTACGACCGTCCGCATCGTGGAGATGGCCGAGTCCGGACGCGGCCCGAGCCTTTGCGGAGCGGGAGCTGCGGAAGGCGCGGGCGCAGACGCAACAGGCGCGCGCGCAGGCGCAACCGGCGCGGGCGTCGACAGCACGACTGTCTTCATTTCCGCAATCGGCGCGCGCGGACCGGTTGTGCCGGTGCCGCGATGGTCGATGGCGCTGGGTTCCGGCTGCGGCAGTGCGTCGAGCATGTCCCGTGCGCTGCGCGGGCGCTTGTTCACGTCCTTCTCCAGCGCCCACATGACGACCCGTGCGGTTTTAGCCGAGACGGCGGGATTGAGTTGCTCCAACTGCGGGAAGCTGAACGGCGGCTCGAGCTGAGGGTCGCGCCCGGTGAGCAGATGATGCATCGTGGCCGCGAGCGAGTAGAGGTCCGAGCGCGGCTCCATCTTGCCCAGGTACTGCTCGGGTGGCGCGTACCCGACCGAGCCGATCTGCGTCCCGCGTCCGCCTGGTGGCAGAAAGCGCGCGATTCCGAAGTCGATCAGCATCGCCCGCCCGTCACGGTCGATCATGATGTTGCCCGGCTTGAGATCGCGGTAAACGATAGGCGGCTGCTGCGAATGGAGAAACTCCAGCACTTCGAGGATCTGGCGCGCCCATACGAGGACCTTCTCCTCGGGCAGCTTTCCGCCCGGCCCGAGCTTGTCGATCATCGCCTGGAGGTCGCCCCCGGCGACGAACTCCATCACAAGGTAATGACGTCCGCCTTCGACGAAATAATCGATCAGGCTCGGGATTCCCGGATGGGAGAGCAGCGCAAGCACCCGGGCCTCGCGGGCGAAGTCCTCAATGGCCTTCTTTTCCCTGATCCCGTCGCCAACGATCATCTCCTTGATCGCGACGGGACGGTTGGCAAGCCGGGTGTCGTTGCCCAGATAGACACGCCCCATGCCGCCTGCGCCAAGCACCCGTTTTATGCGATAACGGCCGTCGAGCAGATGGCCGGCGGCGAGCGGCTCACCGGTATTCATGTGACCGAACAAAACCGGCCCGGAACAAACCTCCGCATGGGAAGGGCCGAACCTAGCTCCCGCGCGGTTAAGCCGGGCCTTTAGGAGATCGGCTCGACGACCAGTTTGAGGAACGTCTTGCCCACGATTACCTCGTCACCCGTTTTCAGCTCGACCGGGCTGCCGGGCTGAAGCCTTGCCCCGCGGTTGACGTAGGTACCGTTGAGGCTGCCGATATCCTCGACGGTTATTTTGCCTCCGTCGATCCGCAGGAGCGCGTGGCGGCGCGAGATTTTGGCCTCGGGGTCGTCGGCGTCGAGATCGACCTCCGGGAAGGCTCCGGTGTCGGGATCCCAGCGTCCTATCTGATTGTTCCCGTCCTCGAGCGGGAACTCCTGGCCCTTTCGGCCTCCGCGCACGATAACCAACCTCGCCTTGAAAGGCGCCGCCGCGGCAGGTGCCGGCGAAGGCGGCGGAGGCGCGGCGGGAGCGGCCTTGGGCTGAAGTTCGCCGGTCGGCGCTTCCGCGCTCGGCGCCTCGGCTTGCGCCGGGGCTTCCGCGCTCGGTGCCTCGGCCTGCGCCGGGGCTTCGGCTGGCTTAGCCTCCTCAGCCGGCTTGGCCTCTTCGGCCGCGGGCGCGGGATGCTCCGCCGCCGCAGCCTCTTCGGCCTTGGCCGGTTCAGCCGCCGAAGGAGCGAGCTTCGCTCCGCAGCCGTCGCAGTAGTCAAGCCCGTCCATATTCTCGTAGCCGCACTCGCTGCACTTGATCATCGCCTTAAAGCCCTTTCGCCTGCCGCTCCGGATTTCCTTCCACTTGCCAAGCTCGTTTTATCGATTCAGCCGTCAGTCCGGCTTTTGAAGCTCCTTGAGCGCCTCCGGATCCAACATCTGGGTCTTGCGCACGACGGCCTGCGCCTGAAGGAGCGTGGTTTTCGCCGCCTTGGTCTGAAGCGTTTGCGTCTTTTTGATCTGATCCATCAGGCCGCTGAGCGCCTGCGTGGCCTTGACGTTGCCGACGCGTTGCGTGCCCTGGATTGCATTGCTCAGAAGCCGGGTGGCGCGTTCCACGTTGCCGGCCTTGAGTTCTTCTTCCGCCTTGGCCTGGAGCTTGGCGATTGAGACCTGGTCCACCAGGTTCATCACGCGGCCGTTGCGCTTGCTGGTCAGCGTGCGGTCGAGCGTGTACTCGACCGTGACGTCGCACGAAGCCGAACGCTCACCCGCGCCGGGAACTTCGTAGTAGAAAGCGTTCTGTGCGATCCTGACGGGACCGGGCTTGCGCGGCGGCAGCGTCAGCGTAAGCAGCACCGAGCCGGGCACGCCCGCTTCGAGGTCGCCGATCTGGAAGGTCACCTTACGCTCTTCCACCAGCGGCGTGCCGAGCGCATAGATTTCGGGGCTGGCGCGAAACGCTTCGCGCACCTGCACGCCCTGCGAGAGCGTC
>JAJYMR010000215.1 GCA_021786815.1 Deltaproteobacteria bacterium | reverse complement strand
GGTCGTTCGACGCCACGATGGAAAGCGACCAGGGAAGCGTGCGCCGTTCGATGGTGCTGCGGCGCGACCCCGGCCAGCACAAGATCGACACCAACCGCCGGCACGAATTTCTCATCCTGCGCGCGGTGTTCGAGGAGGCGGTGCCGGTTCCCGAAGTGTTCTGGCTTTCAGAGGACCCGGCCGACCTTGGCGCGCCGTTTTTTATCATGGCAAGAGTCGAAGGCGAGACTATCGCGCGGCGGCTCCTGCGCGACGATATCTATGCGAACGCGCGCAAGGTGATGACCCCGCAGCTCGCGCAAATCCTTGCGGGAATCCATCGAATCGACCCCGTCAAGCATCAGCTCGACTTCCTTGCCGAGCCAGGTCCCAACGCCGCGCTTACTGAAGTCAAACGCTACGAGGACAATTTCCGCAAGCTCGCGCTCGAACCGCATCCGGCTTTCGAACTCGCGTTCCGATGGCTTTATGCGCATGTGCCGAAGACTCCGCGCAAGGCGCTGGTCCATGGCGACTACAGGATCGGCAACGTGATCTTCGGGCCCGAAGGCGTGCGCGCAATCCTCGACTGGGAGCTGGCCCATCTGGGCGACCCGATGGAGGACGTCGGATGGATGTGCGTGCGCGCGTGGCGCTTCGGCGCGGATCATAACCCGGTCGGCGGACTCGGCCAGCGCGAGGAATTTTTTCGCGCCTACGAGAAGGCAAGCGGCCTGCCCGTGGAGCGCGAAACCGCGCACTTCTGGGAGGTCTTCGGCAACCTGAAATGGGGGATTATCACCATCAGCCAGGCCCGCACCCATCTCGACGGCTACGTGAACAGCGTCGAGCTTGCCAGTATCGGCCGGCGTACCGTGGAAACCGAACTCGAACTCCTGAATCTCATCGAATGACCGGAGGAGGGCGCGTAAATCGCGCGCCCGTTTGAGGCATGCAGGACAGACCCAGTGCGATAGAGCTTCTCGAGGCCGCGGCACAGTTCGTTGACCGCGAGATCGTGCCCAATACCGAGGGCGCGCGCCAGTTCCAGTCGCGCGTGGTCGCCAACGTGATGCGGATCGTCGCGCGCGAAATCGAGATGGGCGAGCGCCTGACGCGCGAGGAAGTTGACGCGCTGGCCGCCCTGCTCGGCAAGCCGAAACCGCATCTCCACGCAACCGAGGACGTGCGCCGCGAAGCGATGAAGCTGAACGAGGAATTGAGCGCGAAAATCCGCGCCGGCGAGGCCGACCAGGGTCCAATGCGCGCGAAGGTTTTCGAACTCACCCGGCGCATCGTCGAGGACAAGCTCAAAATAGCGAATCCGCGCTACCTCGAAGCCGACCTGAAACTTCGCCCTCATCCCTAGGCGGAATCACATTGGACGCGTGCTAAAAGCGAATCGAATCTTGAGAGCCAGGAGAGACTACAATGGCTGAACGCAAGGTGATGGTCCTCGACAGCGACGACCTGATGCATCCGAACACCGGAGAATCGAATTTCAACGAAAGCGCCTACTACAACTTTTACGATCGCAATCGGCGCGTTGGGGGATTCGTCCGCCTCGGCAATCGGCCCAACGAAGGCTACGCCGAGATGACGGTATGCCTTTACCTGCCCGACGGCAGCGTGGGTTTCATGTTCAAGCGCCCTGAGACCGCGAACAACGAAGCGCACAACGCGGGCGGGCTCAGGTTCGAGGTGCTCAAGAATTTCGAGCATCACCGTATCGCCTATTCGGGCAAGGTCTGCGTGCTGAAGAATCCGCTCGAGATGGCCGAACCCGCGCTCGCCTTCAAGAACAATCCGCACGTGCCGTGCGAGATCGCGCTCGACTATCGCGCAGTCGCGCCGGCCTGGGGCGGCGAACTTCGCGAAAAGACGGCCTCGGGATGGGAAACCATCCGGAACACCGGCGATCCGTCGGCGCAGTTCGCCAAGGGTCATTTCGAGCAGCACGGTCACGCCACCGGAACAATCAGGGTCGGCGGCGGCGCCGCGCTTGAGCTCAACTTCGACGGTCTCGGACTGCGCGACCATAGCTGGGGCCCGCGCTATTGGCAGGCGCCGAAATACTATCGATGGCTAACGATGAACTTCGACGAGACCCTCGGTGCGGTCGCGACAATCACGGTAAATCGTGACGGCAGTGAGCATCCCGGCGGATTTATCGCGCGCAAGGGCCATCCCAACGTCAATATCGTCAAGGTTGACGTGGAAACCGAATTCGCCGGCGAGCAGAAGCTACACGATCGCATCAAGGTCACTTGTCACACCGAGCAGGGCGGCGAGCCCGTAGTGATGACGGGCAAGGTGATCTCGATGATTCCGCTCCGCAACCGGCGCGAAGGAGTGGTCACCCGTATTGCCGAGGGAATGACGGAATGGCGATGGGGCGACAAGGTCGGCTACGGCCTGTCGGAATACCTCGATCATCTGACCGAGTAGTAATTCCACGAGATTAAAGCGAAGCTGAAAGGAACGCGCCTCGTCAGGCGCGTTCCTTCAATGCTCTGAGGCTTTCGCCGTAAGGCGGGTAGGCCACTCCGCGCTCGGTGATTATCGCGGTCACGAGTTCGGCGGGCGTGACGTCGAACGCCGGGTTGAAAATATT
>JAJYMR010000316.1 GCA_021786815.1 Deltaproteobacteria bacterium | reverse complement strand
TAAGGGCGGCAAGCGCGCGCTTCAATTCGTCGCGTGAAACCGTATCCATCACCGCCGCCAGGCGGCTGAGCGAAACCGGCTCGCCGGCGGCGAACAAAAGACTTTCAAGTATCGCTTTAAGTCTTGCCTCGTCCACGAAACCCCTCGATCAATCACTCGTCGTGCGCCGCGCGCCGCCGTAAGGCTGTCCCGGCCGGTTCCGCGCGAGCGGTGCTATCGGAATCCCGCGCCGGCCCAGGGACGCTCAGGCGGGCGTTTCTTTAATTTCTTCGGGCCCGCGCTCAAGCCAGATAGGGCCGAACCTCGTTTCCTGGTACGCGCACACAACGCGGCGGCGAATCAGTTCGAGCAACGCGATGAACGTGGCGACGACCATCGCGCGGTCGTCCGCGTTCTCGAAGAGCGCGATGAACTCGACGCGCCGCGCGCCCTCGACGGCGGCCAGGATGCGGGGGATGCAGGCCGCAACCGGGATGTCGCGAAGCTTCAGGTCGCGCGGCGCCTTGTCGGCAAGCCGTTTCAGCACCGCGCCCATCGCCTCGACCAGGTCGAACAGCGAAACCGTCAGGCGCTGCGATTCCTCGCCTTCGGGCTGGGTCTCGCCCGGCGCGGTGAACACGTCGCGCCCGAGCAGCGGCCGCTCGGCAAGCTTGTCGGCCGCCTCGCGGTATCGCTGGTATTCGAGCAGGCGCTCGACCAGGTCGCGCCTGAGATCCTCGACCTCCTCCTGGTCGGCGAGCTGCGGATGAGGCAGCAGGGAGAACGACTTTATGAGCAAAAGCGTCGCCGCCATCACGAGGTATTCGCCGGCCACGTCGAGGTTGAGTTCGCCGAGCATCTCCAGGTAGGCGAGATACTGCTCGGTGATCCCGCTCGCCGTGACGTCCTGCGCGTCGAGTTCGGCCTTCTTGATGAGATGCAGCAGGAGGTCGAGCGGACCCTCGTAGATCGGAAGCCGGAACCTGAGTTCGGCGCCCGTCTTTGCCTGGCCCTGGGTATTGGAGCCGTCGCTCAAAGCAGCATCCTCGCGATCGCGTTGATGACCGGGTCTATCATCCTCCCAACCGAATTCGTGTACAGGAGCACGAACAAAATGAGAAGACCGTATGGTTCGAGCCGCGCGAATGCACGCGCCGCGCGCAGCGGCAGCACGCCGAGCAGCACCCGCCCTCCGTCGAGCGGAAGCAGCGGAAAGAGATTGAAGACCGCCAGCACCACGTTGACCACGACCGACGCCTGCAGCATGTAAAGCATCGGAAGCCATACCACACGGCCTCCGGCCGCGTTCAGCATCGGAACAGCGGCGCGTATCGCAAAGGCGCTCAACGCCGCCAGCGCAAGATTGGTCAGCGGCCCGGCGGCGGCGACCGCCATCATCCCGAACCTCGGCTTTCTAAGCTTGGAGAAATTCACCGGGACCGGCTTCGCGTAGCCGAAGACGGGCAGATGAAAAAACAGCAGCAGGAGCGGCAGGATTACCGTGCCGAACGGATCCACGTGCGAGATCGGATTCAGCGTAAGGCGTCCCGCGCGCTCGGCCGTGTCGTCTCCGAGCGAACGCGCCACGAACCCGTGCATCACCTCGTGCGCAATGATCGCGAATATGGTCGGAATCGCCCATATCGAAACCTGAACTATGAAACCGGCGGCTTCCTGCACGCGGTCAATTCTCCGGGGACGGGTCGTGCGTCCGGCTTGTGGCCCGCGGATGGTATTTCCGATGGGCGCGTCTGAGATGGCTCTTGGACAGATGGGTGTAAATCTGGGTGGTCGAGATGTCGCTGTGGCCGAGCATCTCCTGCACCGCGCGCAGGTCCGCGCCGCCCTCGAGCAGATGGGTCGCGAAGCAGTGGCGCAGCGTGTGCGGGCTGACCCACGAAAGCCGCGGGTCGCGCGCCGCCCATCCCTTGAGCGCCTTGAAGAATCCCTGGCGCGTCATCGGGCCTCCGAGCCTCGTCAGGAACAGGTAGGGCGAAGGCTTCGCGCGGCGCGCGCGGGTTTTGGCCTTTGTTTCCCCGGGCGCGCTGTCGGGAGGCTCGCCGCGATGCGCCAGGTATTGATTAAGCGCTCTTAGCGCGGCGCCGCCTATCGGCACCATCCGCTCCTTCGCGCCCTTTCCAAAAACGATCACGACCCCCGCCGCGACGTTCACCTGCTGAAGCTTGAGCGACACCAGTTCCGAGACGCGAAGCCCGCACCCGTACGCCATCTCGAGCATCGCGCGGTCGCGAAGCCCGCGCACCGTCGAGCGGTCGATCGCGTCGAGCAGCATCACGACGTCGCGCGGGCCGAGCGTGCGCGGCAGCGGGCGAGATTGGGTGCGGAGCTTGAGCGCGGGCGCCGGTTCGCTCGCGATGATGCCGCGATCGACCATCTCGCGGGCAAGGCCGCGCAGGCTCGACAGATGGCGGCGTTGGCTTGCCGGGGCGAGTCCGCGCTCGGCCAGGTTTTCCAGGTAGGCGGTCAGAACGCGCGCGTCGAACTCGCGCGGATTCAGGTTCTCGCGCCGGCAATAGTCGAGGAAATCGCGCAGGTCGCGCGCGTAACTCTCGAGCGAATGGCGGCTCAGCCCGCGCTCAACCGCCTGGCGCGCGAGATGGCCGTCGATCAGCGCGTCCCAGCCGGCGATGCTCACGCGGTCGCGTTCTCCGTCGCGGTCTCTTCCAGGCTCGCAGCGAGCCTGCTCTTGATTTCGTGAATCCGCACCGGGTCGGTAATCTTTCGCCCCTTTCGATCGGTTACGTAAAAGACGTCGAGCGCCTGGTCGGCGTTGGTCGAGATGCGCGCGAGATGGATGAGCAGGCCGAGCGTGAACAGGGTGTGGGTGACTGCGAAAAGCAGTCCCACGCGGTCCTGCGTGAAAACGTCGACGACCGTGTACTGGCCCGAAGTGCGGTTGTCGACCGTGACTTCGGTCGGAACGCGGCGCACGAACCTGTCACGCGCAATCCTGACGTGATGGGCCGAGGCGACCAGTTCGGCGATGTCCTGCTCGCCGTTGATGACGCGCTCGAGGTCGCGCTCCACGCTGAGCCATCGCTCGTCGTCGAGCGCGAGCACTCCGGCCGGCCCCTGGTGCGAGACGCGGAAGACGTCGAGCGCGACGCCGTTTGTCCGCGTGGTTATGCGCGCGGACAGGATATTGAGATTGTTGGCGGTCAGCGCCCCGGCGATCATCGAGAACAGGCCCGGGCGATCGCGCGTTACGACGATAAATTCCGAGAACTCGAGATCGCGGAAATGGCGATGGCGGCAGACGAGCGTGCTCTCGCCGAGCGATTTCATCAATTCGAAGTGAAGTGGGACGTCGGCCTGCGGCACGGTGAAGAAGTAGCGCGCCGGCATCTCGTCGAGGAAGGACTTGATGTCGCGCGCCTCGGCGCCGGCCTGCGCGAGCCGCTCCTTCAGTTCCGCCTTCACCACGGCCAGCCTGCGCGCCGGCTCGATGGTCTCGCGATGGCCGTGTTCGAGCAGCTTGAGCGCCTTCATGTAGAGCTGCGAGAGCAGCATGTCGCGCCAGTTGGTATAGACGCTCGGCGCGACCGCCCGCATGTCGGCGAAAGTGAGCAGGTAAAGGGCCTTTAGCCGGTCGATCGAGCCCACCTTGCGCGCGAAGTCCGCGATAATCGACTCGTCCTCGAGGTCCCCCTTCTGCGCCACCTGCGACATCAGCAGATGGTTGCGCACCAGGAAGACGACCATGTCAACCTGCTCGCGGTCGAGCCCAAGGCGCCGCGACACCGCCGACGTCAGGGTCGCGCCGCGCTCATGATGGTCGTGGCCGTGGCCCTTGCCGATGTCGTGAAGGAGCAGGGCGAGGAAAATGAGCGGCAGAAAATCAAGCTCGCGCGCGACTTCCGTGAGGAGCGCGTTCGTGTCCTTGAACTCGCCCGCGCGAAGCCGCTCAAGCTCGCGGATCGCGACCAGCGAATGACGGTCCACGGTGTAGATGTGGTAAAGGTCGTGCAGCACGCGCGCGTAGAGGTTTCCGAACTCGGGAATTATCGCCCCGAGCACGCCCGAGCGATGCATCGCTTCAAGCGTCTCGGCAACCCGGCTCTTGCCCGCCAGAATCGCCATCAGGGCCGCGCCGGTGCGCGGGTCGCGGCGCATCGAATGCCCGATCAAATCCAGGTTGTCGCGGATGATCTGGTAGGCCTTGCCCGAAAGCTCCAGTCCGTGCGCCTGGCAGTCCGCGTAGATGGTCACGAGGTTGAGCGGCTCGTTGCGGAACAGTTCGGTGTCGGCGATCCCGACGAGGTTCTGCTGGATGACGACGCCGGGGCGGATTTTGCGCGCGAAACCGCGCAGCCCGAAGCGTCCGACGGGCCCCTCGACCACGCGCGCGATCAGGCCCTCGGAAAATCGCAGGATCGTGCTCGCATGCTGGTAGTACGTGCGCATCAGGAGCGAGCTTGCAGTCTGACCGCGCTCGGGTTTGAAGCCGAGAATCGGCGCGATCCGCTCCTGGAATTCGAAAGTGAGCTGGTCAAAATGGCGGCGAGTGAGGAAATGGAGCGAATTTCGCACCCGGAACAGGAAATCCCTCGCTTCGAGCACCTCGGACAGCTCGGGCTGCGTGATTACCGCCCGTTGCACGAGTTCCTCGAGCGAGTGGGTCTTGTATTTTACCTTGGCGAGCCAGAGCGCGGTGTGCAGATCGCGCAGCCCGCCTTCGCCTTCCTTCAGATTCGGCTCCAGCAGATAGACCGAGTCGCCGTAACGCTTGTGGCGTTCGCGGGTCTCGGCGAGCTTGGCCTGGAAGAACTTCTGCTGATTGCGGTTCAGGACCTCGGCCACGAGCAGCTTGTCGAGTTCCTCGTAAAGCCCGCGGTCTCCGGCGAGATGGCGCGCGTCGAGGATGGCGGTCTTTTCCTTCAGGTCCTCGCCCGCCATCTTCACGCACTCGCGCGCGTTGCGCACACCGTAGCCGACGGTCAACCCCGCGTCCCACAGCGCGTGAAGGATGATCTCGGTGACGATTTCGGCGTACGGGCCGCGCTTGTAATCGTGCAGGAAGAGCAGATCGATGTCCGAGTACGGGTTGAGTTCGGCGCGCCCGTAACCGCCGCGCGCGATCACGGCGATACGCTGATGGAGCCGGGAGAAGCGGCGCGCATGCTCGGCGTCGGCAAAGCGGTACAGCGCGCGCATCAGGTCATCGACCGCGGCCGTGAACGCCTGGACGATCTCCGAGCCCGAGGCGCCGGCGAAATGGCGCTCGGAAAGCTCCTCGCGCACCGATTCGAGATATTCGCGCGCAACCGTGCCCGCCTGGCGCGAGCTTTGGATTGCGCCGAGCAGGGCCTCCTCGCCCCTGGGCGAAGGCGCGGCGATTACGCCCGCCCCGGCCTCTTCGATGGAACCGATCGTCCCGCTCACAGGTTTCCCACCGCCGCGTCAGCGCTCAGGAAATGGACGATGGCCTCGGCGATTCCGTCGGCCAGAATCTGCTGGTAGCGGGCCGAGGCAAGCTCGGCCGCCTCGCCCGGGTTCGACAGGAACCCGCATTCGACCAGAACCGCCGGCATGTTGGCGCCGACGAGTACGTAAAAGGGGCCTTTTCTTGCTCCCAGGGCGTGCACGTTCATTCCCAGTTGTGCGTCCAGATTGGCAACGGACTGCGCATCGATCATCCTTGCCAGCGCGGCTGATTCCGGCGCCTTATAGTTCTGCCGCAGGTCCGCAAGAATATAGTTTAAACCCGCATCGGTCACCGGGCCATAGCCGTCCGCAACGCCCTGGTTTTCCATCCGCGCCAGCCGGATCGTCGCGCGGTCGGTGGTGTTGTTCAGATAGAAGACCTCAAGCCCCGAGGTCTGCGTATCCGGGCTGGAATTCAGGTGTATCGAGACGAACAGTTTCGCGTGGGCCCCGTTGGCGAGCCGGGTGCGCTCGGGAAGGCTGATGAAATCGTCCCCCGTGCGCGTCAGTTCCGCTCGCACGCCGCGCGCCTCGAGCGCGCTCTTTACCCGGCGCGCGATCTGGAGCGCGAGCGTCTTTTCGTCGATCCCCGAGGCGGAATGGGTGCCCGGATCGTAACCGCCATGCCCCGGATCGAGCATCACGAGCGGCTCTCCCGCAGGCCGAGCGCGCGAGAGTTCAGGCACGGGCGGCCGAACGAAGGCCGGCTCGGCGCTGGCGAGCGTGGCCGGCGGCGCATGCTGCGGGTTGCGCGCGGAAGCAACTGGCGCGGCGCGCCGGTGTGAACCCGCGCCCGGGGCGCGCCTCGGCCGCGTCGCGACGCTTTGGTCCTGATCGCGGACCAGGATAGGCGCGGCGAGATTGGGAACTTCGCCCGCGGGCGCGAGCCGCACCAGGATTTCGTGCGGCAGACGCGCGACCGCGTAGTCGGCCTTGCCGACGACCTGGATTATGATCCTGGAACTCGCCGGGCCGCTGTTGAGCGCACGCACCGCCGCAACCGGCGCGCTTTCGCGCCCGAAGAAAGGACGCGGCGGTATCTCGACGCGGGTGTTGGCCAGGTCGATCGTCAGCTGGCTCACGTGAGTGCTGAGCGCAAGCCGCGGCGCCCGGCCGCGCACCGTGAAGCGAAGCTCGACGACGGGCCCGTGGCGCTCGATTGAGCCGTCAACGATCGTCGCCGGAAGCGCGGCGCGGGCGAGCGAAGGCAGGATGATCGCGGCGAGCAGGATTGCCGCCGCCGTTACTGTTCGCTTTGACGCGCCGCATCTCAACACCGCCGCCACTTCCATCGGTCCATTCAGGAGTCGCCGCCTCGAAGCTTCGCGACTATCGCGGCAAGCGCGTTTAGTGCGTCAAGCGGCGTCATCCGTTCGACTTCGAGCGACTCGAGTTCTTCGAGCAGGCGGTTATGCGCGGGCGGCGTGAAGAGCGCGAGTTGGGCGGCCTTCTCCTGCGTTCCGCCGTGCGCAAGGCGCGCTTTTCCGACTTCGTCGAGTTCGCCGCGCTCAAGATTCGCAAGGATTTGCCTGGCGCGTGAGATTATTCCCTGGGGAAGGCCCGCGAGCCGGGCCACTTCGATACCGTAGCTTCGCGAAGCGGGTTGCTCGATAACCCGCCTCAAGAAGAGCACCTCGCCGCTCCACTCCCGCACCGCCATACTGAGATTCTTGACCCTCGTTTTCTCGCGCGCAAGGTCGGTAAGCTCGTGAAAATGCGTCGCGAACAGGACTTTCGCGCGCGTGGCGTCGTGCAGATGCTCGGCGACCGCCCATGCGATCGCAAGCCCGTCGAAAGTGCTGGTGCCGCGCCCGACTTCGTCGAGTAAAAGCAGGCTGCGCTCGCTCAGGTTCTCCAGCAGGCGCGCCGTCTCGCGCATCTCGACCATGAAGGTCGATTCGCCGCGTCTGAGTTCGTCGCGCGCGCCGATTCGCGTCAGCACCCGCTCGGTAAGGCCGAGGCGCGCTTCGGTCGCGGGCACGAAGCTTCCCATCTGGGCCATGATCGCGATGAGCGCGACCTGTCGCAGGTAAGTGGATTTGCCGGCCATGTTGGGACCGGTGATGAGCAGGAGCTGGCGCGAGTCGGGATCCACGTCGAGATCGTTGGGGACGAATTCGCCGCTCTTCATCCCGGCTTCGAGCACCGGATGGCGCCCGTCGCGCACGAACAGGCGAAGCCCCGTATCGAACATCGGCCTTACGTAACCGCGCCGGCGCGCCACGCTCGCAAGCGAGCGCGTTGCGTCGAACTCGCCGACCGCGCGTGCGGTCGCGAGCAGGGAGGAACTTTTCGCCTGAAGGTCACGCTGAAGCTTGGCGAAAATCTGAAGCTCCAGTTCGCGAAGTCCCGATTCGGCGCTGAGTATCCTGCGCTCGAGTTCCTTGAGCGCGGACGTCGTGAACCGCTCCGCGCCGACCAGCGTCTGCTTGCGTTCGTAATCCGGCGGAACGCGTTCGAGATGGGACTTGGTGACCTCGATATAGTAGCCGAAGACCTGGTTGTAGCGGACTTTGAGCGAGGGAATGCCGGTGCGCTCGCGTTCGGAGGCTTCAAGGCGCGCCAGATGCCCACGCGCGCCCGAGGCGAGCGAGCGCAATTCGTCCACTTCGGCGCTGAAGCCGGGGCGCACCAGGTTTCCCTCGCGCGCGCTAACTGGCGCGTCCTCGCTGAGCGTCTCGGTTATGTGGCGCGAAAGTTCGGGCTCGGGATGAAGGCGTGAGGCGATGTCGGCGACGAGCGCGCTTTTGAGACCACCGAGCGCCGTGCGGAGCGTTTCGACCGCGTCCAGCGCCTGTGCAAGGCGCAGGCAATCGCGCGGCGAGGCGCGCAGGCTTCCTATCCGCCCGGCCAGGCGCTCGAGGTCGCCGATTCGCTTGAGCGCGTCCGCGAGCGCGCCGCCGAGATCCGAATCGAACAGTTCCTCGACCGCGTCGTGACGGTCGCGGATCGCGTCGAGACCGAGCAGTGGATAGACGAGCCAGTTGGAAAGCGTCCGCGCGCCGACTGCAGTAAGCGTTTCGTCGAGCACCGACAGCAGCGAGCCCGCGCGCGCTCCGTCCGAGGACGAGATAAGTTCCAGATGGCGGCGCGTGACCTCGTCAACGGTCATGTATTCGGCCGCGCGGTAAAGGCGTGGCGCTCCAAGATGGGCGAGGTCGCGGCCGAAGGTTTCCTCGACGTAGGAAACCGCCGCACCGGCTGCGGCGAGCGCGCCATCCGACTCCAGCGCAAGCGGTTCGCCGAAGCGGCGCGCGAGCGCCTCGCGCGCGACGGCGGAATCGAAGCGCTGTTCATCGATTTCGGTGCGTGGGCATCCGGCGTCGGCGAGAATCGCCCTGAGCTTCTCGTTGCCGCGCGGCACGACCACCTCGCGTGGCGAAAGCCGCACAGCCTCCTCATGAAGGCTCGCGGCGGTCGAAGCCTCGGTTACGAGGAACTCCCCCGTCGAGACGTCGAGCGCGGCAAGCCCGAAGCCGTTTTGCGAAGGCGCGACCGCGACGAGAAAGCTCTTCTCGGCCGCGGTCAGGACCATCTCTTCGCCGACCGTGCCGGGCGTGATTACGCGCACGACCCTGCGCGGCATCAGGGCGCCGCGTCCCGACGAGCCGTTGTCGGCCGCGGCCTGCTCGCAGATAGCTACCCGGTAGCCGGCCTTCACGAGCTTGGCGATATACGGTTCGGCCGAATGATAGGGGACGCCGCAGAGCGGAACGCCGTCCTTGGAGCGCGAGGTGAGCTGGATGTCCAAAACCCGCGCGCCAACTTCCGCGTCCTCGAAGAACATCTCGTAGAAATCGCCTAGGCGAAAGAACAGGATGGCGTCGGGAACCGTCTGCTTGACGCTCAGATATTGCGAGATAAGCGGTGTCTGCTTGACCGGCACGTCGCGGGACAGGATAACGGCGCGCGAGCACGGGAGCAAAATCACCATCGGAGCCGGATACGGCCGGCGCGCGCGAGCGGGCAGGGATTTTTCGCGGCGCGCAGCGGCGCAGGGCTTCTTTTGCGCTCCAGCCCCGTCTTGGACTAACATCCGCTACGAACGGGCCGGGTACATTTCGAGCTCAACGATAAATCGCCGCGTCCGGCGCGGGCCGTGGGGCGCCCGGCGAGGTGAAGATCAACCTTTCCAAGGAGATTTGCGAAAGATGGCAGCGACACCTTCGGTGGAAACGGCGGCACGCGGAGCGAAATCGAGCGCAACGCTCGAGTTCCTCAAGAGCGGTCCCAAAAAACTGCTGATCGGCGGCAAGTGGGTTGCCGCGAAGTCGGGCAAGACCTTCGAGACGCTAAACCCCGCCAACGAGGAAGTGCTGGCCCTCGTCGCCGAGGGTGACAAGGAAGACGTCGACGAAGCGGTCAAGGCGGCTCGCAAGGCGTTCGAGGAGGGCAAGTGGCCGCGGATGAACCCGCACGAGCGCACCCGCCTTCTGCTCAAGATCGCGGATCTTATCGAAAAGAACGCCGAGCAGCTTGCCGAGCTTGAAACGCTCGACAACGGCAAGACCATCTTCGAGTCCAAGAATATCGACGTTCCAATCACCGCCGAGGTCTTCCGCTACTACGCGGGATGGGCCACCAAGATTTACGGCGAGACCAATCCCTCGACCCCCGACGTGTTCAACTTCACGCTGCGCGAGCCCGTGGGCGTGTGCGGACAGATAATCCCGTGGAACTTCCCGCTCCTGATGGCGTCGTGGAAGATCGCGCCGGCGCTCGCCTGCGGCAATACCGTGGTGCTCAAGCCCGCCGAGCAGACTCCGCTCACCGCGCTTAGGCTCGGCGAAATCCTGCTCGAGGCGGGACTGCCCGAGGGCGTCGTCAATGTCGTGACCGGCTTTGGACCGACCGCGGGCGGCGCGCTCGTAACGCATCCCGACGTCGACAAGATCGCATTCACCGGCTCGACCGAAGTCGGCAAGGCGATTCAGCGCGAGTCCGTCGGCAACTTGAAGCGCATCTCGCTCGAACTCGGCGGCAAGTCGCCCAACATCATTTTCCCCGACGCCGACGTCAATATGGCCGTGTTCGGCTCGATGATGGGAATCTTCCTGAACCAGGGCCAGGTCTGCTGCGCCGGCTCGCGCATCTTCGTGCAGGAGAGCATGTACGACCAGTTCACGGATTCGCTCTCCCAGATGGCGCAGGGGCTCACGCTCGGCGACCCGTTCGATCCGAACGTTCGGATGGGGCCGCTCGTGTCCAAGGAGCAGCATGAGCGCGTGCTCGGCTACCTGAGCGCCGGCAAGAGCGAAGGCGCGAAGGTGAAAGTAGGCGGCGACCGCGGTCCGCAGGAGCGCGGCTACTACGTCAAGCCTACTGTCTTCACCGGCGTGAACAACGCCATGAAGATCGCCCGCGAGGAGATCTTCGGCCCGGTCGCGGCGGCGATCCCGTTCAAGGACGAGAACGACGCGGTGCTGCAGGGCAACGACACGGCCTACGGGCTTGCGGCTGCCGTCTGGACCAAGGATATCAGCCGCGCGATCAAGGTCGCGCGCAGCCTCAAGGCCGGAACGGTCTGGATCAACAACTACGGGATGCTCGACCCGATCACGCCGTTCGGCGGCTACAAGCAGTCGGGCTTTGGGCGCGAGCTTGGCAAGTACGCGATAGACCTCTACACACAAATCAAATCGGTCTACGCTAGACTTTAGTTGAATAAGCTGCATTAAGTCGAGGAGCGCTTCCGACCGCGAAGCGCTCCTCTTGCTTTTCCGACGGCAGGATTTGCCTAGAGCGGTAATTGCGCGAAATAGCTTGCGCTTTCGTTTCAGCGCTATCAGGGCTATAAAGGCATTGCGGGGGTCGCAAGTGAAGGCTGCGCCGGTTCGCGCCGGTTGGGCGCGACGGGCGACGGCCTCCGCAGTGTTCGTCAAGGGATTGGCAGGGAGTTGAGGACTTGGGCGGTCGCCGAAGCCGCCCGGGTGCGCCTATCAGGGAGTGGGCGCGGGATAGCGATGGCGGACGAGGACAAGAACGACGTTGATCTGCTCGGGATGCTGGTGCCGCGCCAGCGCGCCAAGCCGCGTCAGCGGCGTGGGCAGGTAATCTTTACCGGCTCACCCGAGGACCTTCTGGCTCCTTCGCCGGAAGCCGCGTCGAACGAGGAAGGCGCAAGCGCTTCGGAATCGGCCGGGACCGACAAGCGCGCCCACGGCCGGCTCGAAGTCAGGCCAATCGGAACGCCGCTCGGCCTTCGCGAGCTTGCCGCTCTCCATCGGCGCACCTGGAACAATCTGAACGTGCAGGAGAAGCGCGTTCACATGCTGTTGTGGCCGCTTGCGCTGCACTTCGGGCTCTACCAGATCAAACCGGGACAGGAGAAACGGCGTCCGCCGCTTATCGGAGCGTTCTGGGCGCGATGCCTTGCCGACGCGCCCCTGACGCTGGGCCATCTGTATCCTGCGGCCCTGTTCAAGGACATGATGGCGAGCGACGTCTGGGAGTTCGGCGGAATGGTGATCGACGTGACCTACCAGGGACGCGGTCTGGTCAAGCTGCTCTCCGACACCGCACGGATCTTTCTGTTCTCGCGCAGGCCTAAGCTCCTGATAACCAATCCCGTCGAGCCGCTCTACGAGATGTACAAGCAGTTCGGATTGAAGACGGTCGGGAACAAGCCCGTCGATCATCCGCACGCCTACAACGTCAAAGTGTGGCTGATGTACGGGCGCTTCGACGAACTCTCCAAGCCATATTTCATGTAACGGTTCGGGCGTCGCTCGCGCGCGCATCTGATAGACTTGTCGCGCGATGGACCGGAAGTGCTCCGCAGTCGTCCTCGCCGGAGGACGAAGTGCCCGGATGGGCCGTCCCAAGGCGACGCTTACCTTCGGCGCGGAGACGATCGTGGAGCGTATCGTCGGCGAACTCGCGCGTCGCTTCGATGAGATCGTGATCGTCGCGGCGCCGGCCGAAGCCGAATCGCTTCCGGCTTCGATCCGCGAAAAAGCGCTCGTTATCCACGACGACACCGCGTATCCCGGTCCGCTCGACGCGCTCCGGCGCGGGCTTGAGGCAGCCGCGCATGAGATCGCGTTTGCCTGCTCGTGCGATCTTCCGATGCTCGACGCGGGGCTTGCGCAGGCGCTCTGTGGGATGCTCGACGGCTACGACGCGGCGATTCCGAAGGTCGGCGGAAAACTGCAGCCGCTATGCGCCGCGTATCATCGCCGATGCGCCGCCGCGCTTTCCGCGCTCGGCAGCAAGGGCGTCATGCGGGTGCGCGAAATCATTGGCGCCGTGAATGCGCGTATCGTGGACGAAGACGAACTCCGGCGCTTCGATCCGGAGTTCAGGAGCTTTCTGAACGTCAACACGCCCGAGGAATACCAAAAAGCTCTCCGCCTCGCCGGCCTCGACCCGAAGACGGCTTCGCAGAGGAGCAGGAGATGACGCTCAGAGTCGGAATCCTTTCGCTCGTTTTCGCGATGCTTCTGTTCGCGATCGGGATTGCTTCCGCGGAGACGATGAAGATCGCGTTCTCGGGCTACGGAATATCTTTCGGGCGCAAGGACCCTGCTCGCGGAGCATCCGGATGGACGCTCAACGGAAGCCCGAACGGATGGGAACCGCGCACGATGAGCAACGGAGGAACCGTCGAGGGCACGGTGTATCTTCTGGGCCGGCCCGGACTCGGAGAAACCGTGAGGATCTCGCACGGGAACTGGACCTGCAAGGAGGCTGACGGCCGGGTCTTCAAGGGCAAAATCACCGGCGGGAGCGTGCGATGGCCCGAGAGCGAGTCTGACCTTGGATGCGGCGCGAACAACGGACGGTTTGTCGCTGACGTCGCACTCGACGGCGGCGGCACGGGAAACATAAGCGCCTGCGTCAACGACGCAAACGGCCTCGCCAAACCGCTCATCTGGGGCAATATCCAACTGAACGGCACGCACTAAACGGGAAAGCAGCAACTCGAGATGCTGCGCGAACCGCAGGGACGGCTATGAGCCGTCGTAGCGACAGGCGCCTCAGAGGCGATTAGCTGTCGAGTGTTGCGATTCGACGTTTCTGGGACCTTCGGCCGAAGAGCAGGTTCATGAAGTCCGTGACCTGGCATCGGGCGCAGGGAGCCACCGGATGCGGTTCCGTGGCCTTGTCCCGGCAATCATCGAACCAGCAGTTACAGGCTATCTTGAGTCCGCACCATTCACATTTGACCGCGTGAAGACGCCTGATGTTTTTGCCTATACGCTTTTGGCCGATTTCATATAGCGCATTGACTACTCACAACGATGTCAGCCGTTGTCAGACGTAGAGAAAGCCGGTCTTTCGCGCCTCGAAGAAAAGTCGTCGCGCTGTCAGCCACCATCCCTATCGTCGGCGTCGCATTTCGCGGGGTTTCAGCATGTAAGGTGACCTTTGAATCCTGCAAATTGGGAAGACCAAGCCGCGCGGCGTGAATCCGTGAGGGAGAAATTTCGTCACCCATAAATAGGAGACGAAAGGAAAAGTGATGAGAGTTCAGCGTTTCGTTCCAATTTCGCTTGTGGTTATGCTCATGTTCTGCGCGTTTCCGATGAGTGCGTCGGCGCGGGCCGACGCGTCTCATCGCGACCAGATTTGGGGCTCCCTGTCCTCCCACGAGATGAAGACTGATAGCACCAATGTCTTCGACAAGGAGATCACCGTTGTCGTCCGCGAGGTGCATGGAAACAGGCGCAGTCGCATCGTGGGCTTCTCCACAGTTCACAACGGCCGTTACGCGGTTGACATGGGCCGCATGCCGGCGGGGAAATATGAAGTCTCGGTTGATCCGGGCGCCAGCGACTACGAGGGCGGCGCACACATGGTGCAGTACCCCGGAGCTGGTCACAGCGTCGAGCTAAACTGGGGCATTTCCACGGACAGTTCGGCGATCCCTCTGGGTGAGAATGCTGGCGCGCCCTGGCCGTAGGACTGAGGCTCCGATCGAAGGCGGTCGCCCAGAGCCAGTGAAGTACGGATCTCTCTCGTGAAATCGCTGCAGGCAGCGGTGATATCGTTCAGAGGCTGCCAAGCACTTCGGTCCGTTGATTAGCTATTGGGTGCCGTCGTTCGGCGTTTCCGGGATTTGCGGCCGAAGAGCAGGTTCATGAAGTCCGTGACCTGGCATCGGGCGCAGAGGACCACCGTATGCGGTTCCGTGGCCTTGTCCCGGCAATCATCGAACCAGCAGTTACAGGCTATCTTGAGTCCGCACCATTCACATTTGACCGCGTGAAGACGCCCGAGATTTTTACCTATACGCTTTTTCGCCCATTCCATACGCGCATGACTATCATAACGCGTTGTCAACGGTTGTCACGCGGAAACGCGCGCTTCAGCTCTTGGGCGGGGTCCAGCGCAGGATCGGATGGCGGGCGGCCTGGGCCTCGTCCACGCGCTTCAAGGCGAGCGTATTGGGCGC
>JAJYMR010000195.1 GCA_021786815.1 Deltaproteobacteria bacterium | reverse complement strand
GACGGAAGTCGATAACGTCCAGGCGCTGCTTGCGAAGCTCAAAAGCCACGAAGAAAAACAGTTGAACAGCAAATAGTTGTAGAGGCGCGACGATGGTTCATTGATAGCCGCGTTTACATGCTCGGCCCTGACGGGTAAACTCTTTCTGGCGGCCAAACCTCACGGCTTTCGGCCGCCTTTTGGTATCCAGCCTTCATGCGGCGCAAAGATATCCGTAACCTTGCAATCGTAGCTCACGTTGACCACGGCAAAACGACCCTGGTGGACGCATTACTGCGTCAGGCCGGCGTCTTTCGGGCCAATGAGCAGGTGGTCGACCGCGTGATGGACTCGTTTGCGCTCGAACGCGAACGGGGCATCACGATCATGGCCAAGAACACCTCCGTCGTGTGGGGCGATACGCGCATCAATATCGTCGACACGCCCGGCCACTCCGACTTCGGCGGCGAGGTCGAACGCACGCTCTCGATGGTCGACGGCATCCTGCTGCTCGTGGACGCCTGCGAGGGGCCTCTGCCGCAGACCCGCTTCGTTCTGCGCAAGGCGCTGGAGGCGCGGCTTCCGGCCGTCGTGTGCATCAACAAGATCGACCGCTCCGACGCGCGGCCGCTCGAGGTTCTCGACGAGGTTTACGACCTGTTCATCGACCTCGAGGCCGACGAGAGCCAGCTCGATTTTCCGGTGCTCTACACCAACGGGCGCGCCGGAACCGCGGTCGAAAAGCTCGGCAACGAGGCAAAGGATCTCGGGCCTCTGTTCGAGGCGATCGTGAACCATCTCCCCGGCCCGGAGGTGGATCCCGACGCTGCGTTTCAATTTCAGGCGAACAACCTCGATTACGACGACTATGTGGGCCGGCTCGCCGTCGGCCGTATCATCTCCGGCTCGATGGCCGCGGGACAGACGTGCGCGCTATGCCGGCTCGACGCAAGCCGCGTCGCGGCCAAGGTGACCCGCATCTACGGATGGCAGGGGCTCAAGCGCGTGGAGCGCGAGCGCGCCGAGGCGGGCGACATCGTGATGATCGCGGGATTCGAGGATATCGAGATCGGCGAGACGCTCTCCGACCCGGAGAATCCGCGCCCGCTGCCCGGGATCAGAGTCGAAGAGCCCACGGTCGCGATGACTTTCTCGGTCAACAACGCGCCATGGGCCGGGCGTGAAGGCCAGTACGTGACTTCGCGCAAGCTCGGCGAGCGTATCGACTATGTGGCGCGGCGCAACGTCAGCATCCGCGTCGAGCAGGCGAGCGCCGACGCGTGGCGCGTGATGGGACGCGGGGAGCTTCAATTGGCCGTGATCGTCGAGACGATGAGGCGCGACGGTTACGAACTGCAGGTTTCAAAGCCAACCGTCGTGACGCATGAGTCCGACGGCCGGCTGCTCGAACCGGTCGAGCTCCTGGTCATCGACGTCCCCGAGGACTATATCGGGACCGTCACCCAGATCCTTTCGGCGCGAAAGGGCAGAATGCGAACGATGACGACCCATGCGAGCGGTCGCGTGCGGCTTGAGTACGACGTGCCGGCGCGCGGGCTTATCGGATTTCGCGGCCGGTTCCTGCAGGAAACCCGCGGGGCGGGCGTGATGCACTCGATTTTCAACGGCTACGAGCCGTGGGCGGGACCGATCCGTTCGCGCCAGAACGGCGCAATGATTTCCGACCGCGAAGGCGTTGCCACGCCTTACGCGATATTCCATCTCCAGGAGCGCGGCCGATTCTTTATCGCACCCGGTCAGCCCGTTTACGAAGGGATGATCGTCGGCGAGTATGCGCGCGAGATCAATCTTCCGGTCAACGTGTGCAGGGAGAAGAAGCTGACCAACATGCGCGCGGCCGGCCATGACGAGGCGGTGCGCGTGACACCGCCGTCGGTGATGACGCTCGATCTCGCACTCGAGTGGATCGACGAGGAGGAACTGGTCGAAGTAACGCCGAAGTCGATCAGGATGCGCAACCGCGTGCTCAAAACCGCGCTTCGCAACAAGCATCGCGCGGGATGGGTTGCCGAAGGCGGCAGCGCGGAAATCTCCGAAGGAGAATGAACCGGAGCCGGCGGGCCGGCAGTCGCCGAGGCGGCAGGCTGCGGTTCGACCGCCCGGCGCCTGGAAAATGAGGCTCCTGCGCATAGCCGCCGTGCTCGCCGCGGCGCTGTTGCTCGTTCTTTGCGGGTGCGCCTTCGTCGCCTACCTGTACCAGGGCCGCATCATCGCCTACGTGCTCGACGGCGTGCAGGCGCGCAGCGGCATCCGGATCGAGCCACGCTCCAGCCGTATCGAGTTCCGAAACCATCTTGTGGTCGTCCTCGACCGCCCGCAGGTGTCGCTTCCGACCGGCGAGACGATCAGTCTCACGCGCCTGCGCGCGGTCCTGAATTACCATCTGATTATCTTTCGCCGCGCCCTGCCGATTCGCGCCCTCGTGCTCGACCGTCCGGCGATTCGCCTGCCGCAAGGCGCGGCCAAAGTCCCGGCGGCGATTGCGTATCCGAAGCCGGAACTGATCCGCAAGGTCGTGCTTGACCTCGGCCGGCTTGGCCTGGTCACCAGGCGCATCGAGGTCGTCGGGCTTTCCCTTTCGGACGCGTCGGGGAGTGCGCTGCTTGAG